>CAJOOT010000297.1 GCA_905236215.1 uncultured Eubacterium sp. | reverse complement strand
GCGGAATGTAAATCCCGGCAGCCATGGAAGCCTGAAGAACACTGGTACCCTCTTCAGCTTCAATCTTGACGCCGTCAACGAATAACTCTACTTTCGCCACTTTAGCCCTCCTTCCGCTTTAAAAAACGGTTTTTTTGAATTATAGCTTTATGTAAACCGATATCCATGCTTGTAAAACACTTCAATCAAAATTTAACCCAGTTAATATTATCAGAAATCATTCATCCATTCAAGATGATTAAAACATCGTTAATTAAGATTACCGACATTGTTTGCCGTAGCATTTACTCCGCCGATTCTATGCTCAACCATTTCAAGCATATTGCCGACTTTGTGTACCCCTTTCATAATAGCCACTTCGATAACTTCATCTTTTCTCAGCCAGGGGTTTCCGGCATCTTCCATATCGTGATAAGCCTTTATCATGGCCCCAAGGACCATGTATGCCATGTTATTATGGAAGTCATTTTCTCCGGATGCATCTTCCCAAAGTCTTGAAACATACTCGACAAGATGTTTGGGATTTATTTTTTCATCAAAAATAATATCGTTTTTGAGTTCTTCAAAATCTCGTCTTAATACAGAAACCTCATCGTCCAGTTCTTCACCGCTCTTTGTGGATTCTCCGACCATTTTGGATGTACCGGTCTTTATGTTGTGAAGAAAAAACTTGGTTTTTTCTCCCGTAACCGCTGCAAGTCTCCAATCATCTCCCCATTTGTAGATACTGAGCTTTTCTTCGATCTTACTCATAAAAATCTCCTGAATGCATACTGGTATTTAAGCATGGTTAGGGCGCATGACATAATGCATGCGCCCCAAGTCCCCCTTAACACTATCTACGAGCTAAGCCCGTAATCCCCCTTCATGCCACAAGAACCCCCATCCTTGCGGCAAGAGCAAAAAGATGCCTTAAATCAGCTTTCCGGATCGATAAACCTATCAGAATCCATGTAAGCTACGCACTCTTTAGCAGCGATACGGCCGGAGTTGATAGCATAAGACATGGTCGAACCCGGATTATAGAAGCAGTAGGAATCCGAGAAGATTGTTGCAGTATCATTACCGCAAGCATAAAGTCCCGGTACCGGCTCCATATCATCGTTAAGAACCTCAAGGTTTTCAGAAACCTCAAGTCCGCCAAGTGAACCATATCCACCGGGCATATGACGAGCAACATAATACGGTCCCTGATTGATAGCCTTAAGGAATCTGTGATCCTTGGTAAACTGCCAATCGTAGCCGCGGATTCCAAGCGGATGCTCATCATCTGTATTACACATATCATTGTATTCGGCAATTGTCTTCTCAAGCTGAGCCTGATCAATGCCCGTCTCCTTGCAGAGCTCTTCAATTGTATCGAACTTCCAGAAGTTTGTCTGGCCTGCATCCTGATCATCCATACCTTCGTGAAGCATTGAAAGACCATTGGCTTCGATACCCTTGTGGTTCAGGTAAGCATCAAGCTCCTCATCCCACTTATCCATGTGTGTAATACCATGGTGATATGTGATGTAATCAAGACCATGTTCCTTGTAGAAATCAATAATCTCTTCTGTGACAATTGTAAAGCCCATGTGACCCTTCTGAAGAAGAAGTGAGTTTCCTGTGAAGGTGGTGTTGTCCATGATCTCCTCATTGATGAAACGCTTGCCGTGAAGGTTTACCATGAGGTTCGGCTGACGGCCAACTTCAGAAAGTGTCTTGAAAATATCGGTGGTACCCGGAGTATTATATGTAACCTCCATGTTTACCTTTGCTTTTCTTGCGCCGATCTTCCATGCCATGTTAAGACCATCACCATCAATACCCGGGATACGGAATGTGAACATATCAACACCCCACTTCCATCCCATGTACTGCTCAATCATATCTACGTTGTTTCCTATACCACCGGTAGCAACAATTACGCAGTTGCAAAGGCACTCGATCTCTTCACCATTCTCATCAACAGCGATAACGCCACGAACCTGTCCCTTGGAACCTGTAAGAATCTCTTTAACCGGAGTCTGGAATCTAATCTCTGCACCAATCTCAAGCGCATATTCAGTAAGTCTCTTATTCATGAAGGAAGCAGAACGCTCTGAAGGCTTGTTGGAGCCCGGAGCCTTAACCATATGCTGTGTTGCATGTGAATTCTTGAAATACTTGAAAACGCCAAGGAATTCAACGCCTTTATCCTGGATCCACTCTATGGTTTCCGAAGACTGATTGAACCATCTGCGAACAAGTTTTGCATCTGAACGCCAATGAACATACTCCATAAAGAAGTTGAATGCATCATCCTTCGTAAAGTCGTTGTACATCTGCTCTTTCTGAAGCTGTGACTCAAAAGCAAGAAGAGCCATACCCATGTTGGCAGCACCACCACTGGTATTTGACTTCTCGAATGCTATAGCCTTTCCACCGCCGGTGGCATTAAGGCTTTCCTGTGCCTGGCAGAGTGCCGCAAGACCCGACATACCGCAAGCAACAACTACTACATCTGCTTCCATTTTCTGCATTTGGAATCCCTCCTGTAACATTAAGTTAATAATTAGTCATGATTGTGTAAAATCACCCAATCATTATAATGTTTTTGAAATTATATGGCAACATTTTTTTGGATTTGAATTTGTGATTTTTCGGTGTATAGTAAATGTGCACAAAAAACATTCATTTATAAGCCGACAGATGACTGAAATTTTATGAATTCTGCACTTAAATCAGCCGTAATTTCCATATTTGATAGATATGAAAGAACACCCTTAAGATCCGGAAAAACCACCCTGTATGCACATAAAATCTGACCGTTTAATCCATATTTGGACGCTCCGTATTTTACATCACCGCAAATCGGATGTCCTATAGAAGCAAGATGAGCGCGAATCTGATGGCTTTTACCTGTAATAAGCTCTACCTCGAGCATAGTGTGGTTTTCAGAAGTTTTAAGCGGCCTGTATGCCGTCTCGATGCGTTTTGCACCGGGGCATTTATCCCTAAAAACTTTCACTTTATTACTTTTATTTTCCTTTAAGAGCCATCCCGATATCTTATCTTCCGATGATACAATGCCTTCAACTATACACAGATAATACTTTTGAAGAGTTCTGTCCTTTAGCATTGACGAAAGACTTCTTGATGCAGCCGGGGTTTTTGCACAAAGCACAATACCGGAAGTATTTGTATCAAGCCTGTTTACAACAGATGGCTTATAAATACCAAGGCTTTCATCCGTCACTTCACCTTTTTCGTAAAGATACGAGAGCATCTGCTCATTCAGCGAGGCTTTTATATGGCTTGACGACTGGCTCTCTATTCCGCGAGGTTTATTCAGAATAAGAATATTATCATCTTCGTATATCGGGATAATGTCATCATGCGCCACAGTTCCAAAGCCGGCAGCAGTTCCCTCTCCAACGGAAAATTTCTTAAATGTCTCATCAGAAAAAAAAAGACGCACGCAGTCTCCTTCATTAAGGATGACACTTCCGTCCGCCTTTTTTCCGTTCAGAGTAATGTTCTTCTTTCTAAGCATCTTGTAGACGAAGCTTTTTCCGGCTTTGGGAAGAACATGAAATAAAAATTTGTCTAACCTGCCACCTGCTTCGTTTGAAGTAATATCTATGGTTTTCATGTCATATCGGTTTTTAATTCGTCATTTTTACGGATAACCGGTGCCGCTGTCTTGGGCTTTACCTGCTGTACATCAAGAGGCTTTACATTTGAATCAGCCTGAGCATCAGCAGCATAATCCTGAGGAGAAAGCTCAATCCTGTTCTGAGTAACAACATCAAGGTACCCCTGCATACTGCTTATGAAAGACGTCTGCTTGGCTTGAGCCGTATCAACCGCATGGGTCAGAAGATTTTCTATGCTTTTAAGAAGACCGTCTGTATATTCTATAGCTCCTTGGCGTATATTATTTGCGTCCATAGTAGCCTTGTCCAGAATTTCCTGAGCCTGATTTGTAGCAATCATAACAATCTCATTGGCCTGCGCATAAGCCTGCTGCATAATCTGATGCTCACTTATAAGCTGATCAGTACGAACCTGTGCCTGATCAATCATATTCTGCGCTTTGGCCTTTGCATCATTAAGTATGGCGTCTTTATTGCTGATGATCTTCTGATATTTGCGAATCTCTTCAGGTGTCTTTGACTTAAGTTCATCAAGAAGAGCCTCAATCTCATCTCTGTTGACAATAATATTGTTTCTTGAAATTTTGGAAGGTTTACATTCTGCTATGTAATCTTCAAGTTCAGCTATAATGTTTTCGATTGTGCTGCTCATTTTCAACTCCTGTGAAACTATTTTTCAGTAATATCATCCATGCGAGCCTTTACTCTGTCATAGACTGCCGGCGGAACAAAAGAACTGAAATCGCCGCCGAAATATCCTGTCTCTCTTACTCCCGAAGAACTCAGGTAAGAATATTCGGGACTGGTAGCAAGAAAAAGAGTCTCAATACTGCCGTCAAGTACGTGATTCGTTTGTGCATTCTGAAACTCAAATTCAAAATCGGAAATCATGCGTAAGCCGCGGATTATAACATTTGCGCCTTTTTTTTGCGCAAAATCCACCAAAAGTCCATTAAAGGACTCAACTTCAACATTAGGAAATTCTGACGAAACATCCTCTAACATACTAACACGTTCATCAACGGAAAACAATGGATTTTTTGCCTTGTTGTTGCCTACGGCTATGATGAGTTTGTCGCAAATTCCGGCTGCACGTTTGATGATATCCAGATGCCCTACCGTGACCGGATCAAAACTTCCCGGATAGATAGCTTTAA
Organism: uncultured Eubacterium sp.; assembly: GCA_905236215.1. Classification (GTDB taxonomy): domain Bacteria; phylum Bacillota; class Clostridia; order Lachnospirales; family Lachnospiraceae; genus RUG14243. Next base: position 754 of record CAJOOT010000297.1, on the reverse strand, counting down.
TCATTTTTCTTCCTCATAAACACATGTTTATTAGTCTTATATTCCTTTATCCTTATGATGTCAAAAGCAATATTTTCAACATATTCCACATCCGACTTGATATCAGTCTCAAGTATTAAAAGTGTATCATCGTGAACAAGAGAAGACTCAGACAGATAAAAAAGAACCTTTTCTTCTAAACCTTTTCCGTATGGAGGATCCATAAAAACAATGTCAAACGGTTCGAGTTTTTCAAGAAAATAAAGACTTCCCGATATATCATTTCTAAAAACCAGGGATTGTTCTTCAAAACCTGTCTTTTTCAGATTCTCTTCTATGCATCTAACAGCCTCGTTGTCGTTATCCACAAAGGCACAAAATGACGCCCCTTCACTTAAGGCTTCAATTCCAATTCCACCGCTTCCGGCAAAAAGGTCGAGGAAACGTACTCCGTAAATCTTCATCCTTAAGATATTAAAAAGTGTCTCTTTAATCTTGTCAGACGTTGGTCGGGTCTTTAGTCCTTTGGGTGTGACCAGCGGCAAGTGTCTGGCGCTTCCGGCAATAACTCTCATTAACTCTGCTCCTTCAAAACAGCCTTGTTCTTCACAATGTAGTCAACAAGAGAAACAATGGTGAGTATTACGGCAATCCACATAACAATCTGCACTATAATCCTATACCAGTCAAAACCAAGACCAAGCAATATTAAAATTATCAGACACATCTGAAATGTTGTCTTAAACTTTCCCCAATAGCTGGCAGCTATCACAAT
>CAJOOT010000296.1 GCA_905236215.1 uncultured Eubacterium sp. | reverse complement strand
TCATATGTCTTTTTTCCAGATTTTTGATAATCGTCTTTGCCTGGTTTTCGTAGAATTGTTTTTTAGGTAACATGGCTTCCTCCTTTTTGATTCACAATATTCTATATTATTGCTGCGTTTAGTTCAAGAAAAAAATGAGGCAGGGTAGTTACAGAACAGAATCAGGGCGGAGTAGTTATAACTGACCAATTAAGTATGAGTTATCCAAAATATTAAAATATATCAAAAAATCTGAAGAAATTATCCAAAAATGTATTTACATCAGGAAAGTATTATGTTATCCTAAAATAGCATGATAAGATCGTGCGTTTGAGATTAGGAGGAATTATCAATGAAGAACTACGACAAGTATGAAGTACAGTATTTCATGCCGCCTGAGCCCACTTATGACTGGGTTAGGAAGGAATCAATAAAAAAGGCGCCAATCTGGTGTTCGGTTGACTTAAGAGACGGAAATCAGGCTCTTATTGAACCGATGAGCCTTGAAGAAAAGCTAAACTTCTTTAATATGCTTGTTGAAGTGGGATTCAAGGAAATAGAGGTGGGCTTTCCGGCAGCGTCGGAGACCGAATATAATTTTATGCGTGCTCTGATAGAGCGTGACATGATTCCCGATGATGTTACCGTTCAGGTGCTTACACAGGCCAGAGAACATATCATTAGAAAGACGTTTGAGGCGGTAAAGGGTGCCCCTCACGCCGTTATCCATCTGTATAATTCTACATCGGTTGCCCAAAGAGAACAGGTGTTTCACAAGGACAAGGATGAGATTAAAAAAATCGCAACTGACGGGGCGGAACTTCTCCTTAAGCTTGCCAATGAGACCGATGGAAATTTCTCCTTTGAATACAGCCCGGAGAGCTTCCCGGGAACGGAAGTGGATTATGCTGTAGAGGTATGTAATGCCGTTCTTGATATATGGAAGCCCCAAAAAGAGAACAAGGTCATCATCAATATTCCGACCACGGTAGAAAATGCAATGCCTCATGTTTTTGCGACTCAGGTAGAATATATTCACAAGCATTTAAAATACAGAGATGCGGTCACGATATCACTTCATCCTCACAATGACAGAGGCTGCGGTGTATCGGATGCTGAGCTGGGACTTCTTGCGGGAGCGGACAGGATTGAAGGCACACTTTTCGGAAACGGAGAAAGAACAGGCAATGTTGATATTATTACCATTGCCATGAACATGTTTACGCACGGGGTGGATCCCGAACTGGACTTTTCAAATATCCCCAGTATCAGGGAACGTTACGAAGAATATACCAGGATGACTGTACCCGACAGACAGCCGTATGCCGGAGATCTTGTATTCACCGCGTTTTCAGGATCTCACCAGGATGCAATTTCCAAGGGCATCAGTTACAGAAAGGATAATAAACTTAAAATCTGGAATGTACCGTATCTTCCGGTTGATCCGACAGACGTCGGCCGTACCTACGATGCTGATGTCATTCGTATTAACAGTCAGTCGGGAAAGGGAGGCGTGGCCTTCGTATTAAAAACCAACTATGGTATTTCGATGCCCAAGAAAATGTCGGAACAGGTAGGATATCTTATGAAGGATGTTTCGGATCATCGCCATGAGGAGCTTTCTCCGAAGGCTGTATACGAGATATTTGAGGACAGATATCTGCATTATACGCCTTATTTCAATATTGTTGAGTGCCACTTCAGGCAGGTGGACGGTATCATAGCATCTGTTAAGTTAAAGAACTCGTTTGACGGTACAGAGCAGACGGTGGAAGCTTCCGGAAACGGTCGTCTTGATGCTGTCTCCAATGCTCTTACGCAACATTTTGGTATTGCATATCAGCTTGTTACATATGAAGAGCATGCATTGTCCAAGCGCTCGTCTTCCAAGGCTGTGTGTTATGTGGGTATTGAAGCCAATGGAAAAGTGGAGTGGGGCTGCGGTATAGACGAGGATATCATCCGTGCTTCCATAGATGCTCTTGTGGTGGCCGTAAACAAACACGAACAGGTGAAAAAAGGCGATGGCGCAAGAGACGGCAGGATGGGAGAAATCGAAAAGTATATAATGGGGAACTATCAGGAAGTTACTCTTGATTCTCTTGCAGAACAGTTTGGGCTTACCAAACCCTATCTCTCCAAATATATCAAAGAAAAGTGTGGAAGCACCTTCAGTGAGTTGGTAAAAGATGCACGTCTGAAGAAGGGGGCAGAGCTTTTGAGGCATTCCTCAATGAGCGTGGAAGGTATCTCCGAAGCGGTGGGATATGCCAATACTGAGCACTTTGCAAGGCTCTTCAAGAAAAAATATTCGGTTACTCCAATGCAGTATAGAACACAGAGGTAATCATATGGGGACAAACGAACTAAATCGTATTTCAGGTACTACCAAATTGCTGTGTGTGGTAGGCTCTCCTATTGCACACAGCCTGTCGCCTGCCATGCACAATGAGGCGATACGTCTTTTGGATCTCGATTATGTATATACGGCTTTCGATGTCAAGGGAAAGGACATGGAGGCTGCTATAAGAGGACTGGCTCAGTTGGGAGCGGTCGGATGTAATGTTACCATGCCGGGAAAAGTGACGGCTGCATGGATGGCAGATGAGACCACAAAGGTTGTCAAGCTTTCCGGAGCGGCCAATACACTTGTTTTCGACGAGGGAAAGATATTTGCCGATTCCACTGATGGAAAAGGATTTATAAATGCCGTAAAAAATAAGGGTCTCGACCTTTTCGGAAAGACGATTACGGTTTTGGGTTCCGGCGGTGCGGCAGGGGCTATATGCGCACAGTGTGCTCTTGACGGAGTCCGTGCAATCAATATATTCCGGAGGAAAAATTCTCATTTTGAAAAAGCGGTATCTTTCGGAAAAAGGCTGGAAGAAGCTACGGACTGTGAAGTTTACGTACATGATTTAGGAGACAAAGACGCGCTCAAAGAATGGATATTCAAGAGTGCCTGCCTCTTAAATGCCACCAATGTGGGTATGAATCCCAGCCCTAATGAGTGTCCGATTCCGGACCAGTCTTTTCTTAAGAGAAAGCTGGTGGTTTGCGATCTGGTATATGATCCGGTAGAAACGATGCTTCTTAAGATGGCCAAGGATGTGGGCTGCGAGACCGTTACCGGCAAGAGCGTGTTGCTCTACCAGGGGGCGGCTTCTTTTGAAAGATTTACCGGTAAACAGATGCCGGTGGAGGAAGTCAAAAAAAACGTATTTAATTCAAAGATATGATAATAAAAGGTCACAAGGTAGGATACGGAAAACCCCTTATCTGTGTTTCCGTTACCGGTACAAACAAAAAAGATATAGAAGAACGCTTTCACAAGCTTTCTAAGATACGTATAGATGCCGTCGAATGGAGGGCTGATTTCTTCGACGGTTTTTGTGATAAGAAAAGGGTTGATGAGATTCTTGATCTGGCAAAGAAGATACTCAAAAACAAGATTTTCATTTATACGATAAGAACCTCCGATGAAGGAGGTGCGGTATCTGTGGATGAGGAGAGCTATAACACGTCAATTATGATAGCTGCATCTCATAAGACGGTTGACATAATTGATTGCCAAATAAATTCCATCTCAAAGCCGGCTTCCCTTTTTAAAGATATTAAAGCAAAAGGAAAGGCGGTTCTTGCCTCGTTCCATGATTTTGAAAAGACTCCCCCAAATGATGAGATTACGGATATCTGTAAAAGAATGAAAGTTGCGGGAGCCGATATTTTAAAATGTGCGCTCATGCCTAAAGATACATCGGATGTTTTCAGGGTGGAGAGTTTATGCTCGAAACTTCACGAGAATGATCCGGAGACTCCGCTTATATTTATTTCTATGGGTGAAATCGGTATGTCTACCAGACTCTTTGCACAAAGCTTTGGGTCATGTCTTTCATTTGCCTATGCACCATCCGGAAAGCATACAGGAGAGAAGTCAGGGCAGATGTCCGCTCCTGGTCAGGTTCACTTTCAGGCTTTAAACGGAACTCTGACTGCGGTTAACAGGGCATTGTGCGGAAACAAGCCTATATTTATTACGGGCTTTATGGGTACCGGAAAGACTACCATATCCAGAGCGTTGTCAAAAGCTACTCGCACTGCCTGGAAGGATCTGGATAAATGCATAGAGGAAGAAGAAGGTATGGCTGTCAGTGAGATATTCGAAAAGAAGGGCGAGGAATATTTCAGAGAGCTTGAAAGCAAGATCTTGAAGGAACTTTCTCTACAAGGCAAAAGGGTGCTGATATCATGCGGAGGAGGAACTCCGATGAGAAAGATAAATGCCGATATTATGAAGAAAAACGGAGTGGTATTATTGCTTGATGCTACACCGGAAACAGTATTTGAGCGTGTCAGAAATTCGGATACCAGGCCGCTTTTGAACGGCAATATGAACGTTGAATTTATACGTGAATTGATGGATAAAAGAAGACCTTTTTATGAGGATGCAGCCACACATATTATTGTTACCGACGGGAAGAGTATAAATGATATCGTCAAAATATTGAAAAAAGAGTATTTTTAGGTCGGCAAGCCTTTACTTTTAAAGATTCATTATGCTATAATCTTTTAGCTGTATATATGATTTTGGTAGCATGCATTCGTAGTTTAATGGATAAAACGTCGGATTCCGGTTCCGAAGAGTGCGGGTTCGATTCCTGTCGAATGCGTTTTTGCTTTTATGATACTGATAATTCTATGGAGGTCTAAATAGATGAGTTCAGACAATAAAAAAAATGAAGATAATATAAAAGAAAACAGTGCTGCGGACAAAAAGGCAGCTGACAATACATCGAAAAATACGGAAAAGGATTCGGTAGATAAAGGGATAGAGCTTATAAACGTTGATTCGGTATCTACCAAAAGAAATAAAAGAAATTCATCAAAAATAAAAGGTCAGGGACCATACCCTGCAGGAAATGTTACAAGATCTTCAGGCGGTGAACGCATCGAGAGTCCGTCGGATGGAACATCATCTGCCGGCTTTATGGGTTTCATCAAAGAAAATATCATATTGGTGGGTGTGTTTGGCGTATGTATCGTTATGTTTATAATACTCGGTATCGCCTCCTGTACCGGAAGGGGGACTTCCGGTATATCTGCGGATGCCTCAGGTAATGCGGCAGCTACAGCTGAATATGAATTGCTTGATGTCAATGCTCACGAAAACATCAATACTCTGATGAATACGTATTATACCGCATATGCAAACGGGGATGTGGCCACACTTGCAACTATTGCGACTCCGCTTTCCGAATCTGAGCAGAGCTACATTCAGCTTATGAGCCAGTATGTTGAATCTTATGACAACATTACCGTATATACCAGAAAATCAGATACGGCTGATACATATATCACCAGTGTTTCTCATGAGATGCACTTTGCGGGTATTGAGACAGGAGCTCCCAGTATAGAGACTTTCTATGTAAGAGTCAATGAAGACGGCACATGCTATATTGACAATATCTACAGCTGGTACAATCTCAACAGATTGGAGAATGCTGTGGATCAGACAATAGCAGACAGCATTACCGCATACAAAGCCGAAGCAGAGGTGGCCAGCATCTTTAATTCGGTCAATGAAAAATACGAAGAAGCACTTGCCTCTGATGAGGCATTGAATACAATGATGACTGAGACTATACAGCAGGCTGTTTCTGCCTGGGTGGCAGGCATTGATTCGACCACCTCGGATACTGTTGATGTGGCGGAAGACGGTGCTGCGGACACGGATGATACTACTGAAAATACTTCATCTGATGATACATCTGCCAACGAAGACACTGTAACTACAGAAGATACCGCAGATGCCGGTGATTCGGATACGACAACAGACGATGAGTCAAATACCGATGTCAGCACGGATACAACAGAAACTACGGATGCACAGGGCTTTGAAAAAGGTGATGAAATATATTGTGTAGATACCGTGGTAGTACGTTCTGAAAAGAGCACGGATTCTTCCAGAGCATATACAGCTTACGGAGGTACCAGACTTAAGGTTATTAAGAGCTCAGCAGACGGCTGGACAAAGGTTAAAGTCAAAGGGGACGGTACCAAGGGCTATGTGCTTACGTCTGTTCTGAGAGAGCAGAGTT
>CAJOOT010000295.1 GCA_905236215.1 uncultured Eubacterium sp. | reverse complement strand
CCCGACACTACGGCAGTTGGATTAAAAGAATCCCTTAAAATCAAGGGTTCTACAGTGCCTGAGAGGCTCAGGTACTACATATTTACTACAAATTGCAGAAGTATAATGCGTTTTCTTGCGTGAAAATGCATTATAATACAAAACTCAAACCAGAAATTGCATTAGAAGACGCACCTTTTCAAAGGGGCATTTCCGTGAAGAAATTCATAGGAAATGCCCCTTTTTTGTATCACTTCACGTGACAGATTACGAGTACAAACAAAGCTATTTGGGAGGGCTACAATGCTAAAAGTCAGATTGATGGGAACGTCCAGGGATATCAAATGGTTTAAGAAGATTTTGATCCGAGATAACCGGATCAACCTTTTGGGCATATCCGATATGCTGCCATATCCGAATTCTGAAAAATATCACAGGATGTACGCAGAGGTTCAAAAAAACGAAAGAACAAGATAACACTACAAAAGAAAGGAGGACTACAGCGAAAATGGCAAAAGTGATAGCGATAGCAAATCAAAAGGGAGGAACTGCGAAGACCACAACAGCCATGAATCTTAGTGCAGGAATGGCAAGACTTGGAAGAAATGTTCTGGTTTATTGATGCTGATCCGCAGGGCAGTCTGACAGAATGCTTCGGTTATGAACAGCCGGATACGATGGATGTTACACTGTCTACGATAATGGAGAAGGTTATCAATGATGAGTGGGGGGATTCAATAACTCAAGACCATGTAGAGGACAAAGAGGACTATCTGCTGGGAATCCTGCCGCAGGAAGATGGGGTGTCACTGCTTCCGGGAAACATTGAGCTTTCAGGCTTGGAGGTTTCCTTAGTCAATGTTATGAGCCGTGAAACGGTACTGCGTAGGTATATTAACAGCATCCGCAATCGGTTTGATTATATTCTTATAGATTGTGGTCCAAGCCTGGGAATGATTACGCTAAATGTGCTTTCTGCAGCTGATTCAGTGTTGATACCGGTTCAGGCAGAATATCTTCCAATGAAGGGGTTGGAGCAGCTTTTAGGAACGGTTGCCAGAGTAAAAAAGCATCTAAATCCGAAGCTGGAAATAGAGGGAATACTTCTGACGATGACAAAGCCAAGAACCATATACGGAAGGGATATAGCCTCACTTGTACGGGAAGGTTATGGTAAGCGTATTACGATATTTGACGAGGACATACCGGCATCTGTCAGGGCAACGGAGGCATCTGCTCTTGGAATGAGTATTTTCAGACATGACCCTAAGGGAAAGGTGGCTAAAGCCTACAGTTCATTGGTGGGGGAGGTGCTTAAACGTGGCTAAATCATTTAAAGATAAGATAAAGATAACAGGATATGACGAACTGTTTGGCGGAAGTGCCGGAGGCGATTGTGACGCCAAAATAAAGGAAATACCGCTTAATGAGCTGCATCCGTTTAAAAATCATCCATTCAAGGTCAGGGATGATGAAGATATGAACAAGCTCATTGAAAGTATTAAAGAAAACGGCGTGCTCGTCCCGGCAATGGCACGTTCAAGGAGCAATGGGGGATATGAGATCATATCAGGTCATAGAAGGAGACATGCGGCTGAGTTGGCAGGTCTGTCTTCTATTCCGGTGATTGTCAGGGATATAGAGGATGATGAAGCTGTCATATCAATGGTAGATGCGAATCTCCAAAGAGAGACCATCCTACCCAGTGAAAAGGCTTTTTCATACAGGATGAAGTTAGAGGCACTAAAGCATCAGGGTAAACGCAGCGACCTGTGTGGGGATGAGACTTCCGTTCCGGGGGAACGGAGGTTGGAAGCTCGTGAGAAAATAGCAAAGGATTCCGGAGAGAGTGCAGCACAGGTCAGGCGCTATATACGCCTGACGGAATTGATTCCGGGATTATTGGACAGAGTAGACACAGGCGAGTTGGGATTGAAGCAGGGAGTGGAGATTTCATATTTGAACAGAAATGAGCAGAAGAGCGTTTTGTCCGTAATAAAAGAACTAAGTTGCAAGCCAAGCCTTGAGCAGGCACAGAAAATAAAGGATCTGGCAAAAGAAGGGCATTGCAGCAGAGATTCCATCTATGCTGTTCTTCGGGAAGAACCAAAGAAAGCAAGGAAGGTAGTAATAAAACAGGACCGGTTGGCAGATTATTTTTCTGAGGACATATCTGACCAGGAGATAGAGCAGACGATTTTTAAGCTGCTTGATGATTGGAAAAGCCAACAGTAAAGGCAGGGTAGCGGCATGACATTTGATTATTTTTATGGCTCACAGGCTGAGCAATTTTCATTTTACCGAATACCAAGGCTGCTGATTAAAGACAGCCGTTTCAAGAAGCTATCCAGCGATGCAAAAATTCTTTATGGACTAATGCTTGATCGCGTTTCATTATCCATGAAAAATGGCTGGATTGACGATCAGGGGCGAGCGTACATATTTTTTACCGTTGATGACATTACAGATGAATTGTGCTGTTCAAAACCGACTGCCGTAAAAATAACCTCCGAGCTGGACACGAAGAAAGGAATCGGGCTTATAGAAAAGAAACGGCAGGGTCTGGGGAGACCGGACATCATTTATGTAAAGGATTTTACTTCTGAGATTGGTGGCTCTGATGATAATGTTGATGATGGTGAAACTCCGGAAGTTAAAAATTTTAACTTCAGTGATTCAAAAGATTTTACCACAGAACCTGAATCAGATGAACTTCCAGAAGTTAAAAAATTTAACTTCAGTGATTCAAAAAATTTTGCTACAGGACTTGAAGCAGATGAACTTCCAGAAGTAAAAAATCTTAACTTCTATAGTTCAAATAATTTTACTTCAGGCGGTAAAGAAATTGAAATTCAAGAAGTAAACGAAATTGACCCTAATTATACTGAGTATAACTATAACGAGAGGAATCATATCGAATCTAATCAATCACAAGATTATAACGATAGGGATGGATTGGATAAGATGGATGAGATT
>CAJOOT010000294.1 GCA_905236215.1 uncultured Eubacterium sp. | reverse complement strand
TCGGAATTAATAATCTCAAAATCCGATAACGGATCCCTGCCCTCTGTTCCGGCTACATCAATCAGATGGATGATGACCTTTGTTCTTTCAATATGTCTGAGGAACTGATGTCCCAGTCCTATTCCTTCGGCAGCTCCCTCAATAAGCCCCGGAATATCAGCCATAACAAAGCCCTTTCCCTCATCCAGATCCACCACTCCAAGGTTGGGATCAATTGTCGTAAAATGATAGTTTGCGATTTTGGGATTGGCATTTGTAACCCTGGACAAAAGCGTAGATTTACCGACATTCGGAAATCCGACAAGTCCGACATCAGCTATCACCTTAAGTTCAAGTATGACTTCAAGTTCAATGCCGTCTTTACCGGGCTGTGCATATTTCGGAGCCTGCATGGTCGGTGTAGCATAGTGCTGGTTTCCCTTTCCGCCTCTTCCGCCGGGAAGGATAATCTGCTCTCTGTTTTCGGCCGACATATCTGCGATAACTTTTTCTGATGCCGCATCTTTTATCACCGTGCCAAGAGGAACTTTTATGATAATATCTTCACCGTTTTTTCCATGACAATTCCGTTTGCCACCCTCTTCTCCGTTCTGGGCGGCAAACTTATGCTTGTGTCTGAAATCTGTCAATGTGTTTAAACCTTCGTCGACAACAAAGACAACATCTCCGCCTTTGCCACCGTCTCCACCGTCAGGTCCGCCGTTTGGCACATATTTTTCTCTTCTGAAACTTATATGTCCGTTTCCGCCTTTTCCGGATTTAATTATAATTCTTGCTCTGTCTGCAAACATATTATACCTCATTAAAATAGCACTCAAAGGTAAAAAAGAGGCTGTCAATCTGACAGCCCCTAAAATGCAATATTTTACTGCTCTACCGGATAAACCGATGCTACCTTTTTGTCTCTGCCTTTTCTTTCAAATCGAAGAATTCCGTCAGCAGTAGCAAACAATGTATCATCTCCGCCTTTTCCGACATTAACGCCCGGATGAATTCTTGTTCCGCGCTGTCTGTAAATGATATTTCCTGCAACAACGAACTGTCCGTCAGCGCGTTTTGCACCTAATCTTTTTGATTCTGAATCTCTACCGTTCTTTGTTGAACCAACACCCTTTTTATGAGCGAAGAACTGAAGATTTAAGTTCATCATTCTGCTTGCACCTCCTTGAATATAATTCTGATATATTCATTACCGTAATTTTCACAAATACTTTCCAGTCCCAGAAGAAGTGATTTTAAAAGAATACTGACATCCCGGTCTTTATAATTTTTTATATCAAATGATATAACCGCATCTTCCGCATTAATAGCCGTCTCAAAATCGGCAGCCGTAAAGCTTTCAAGCGAATTAACGGTGTTAATGACAAGCACAGAAATGGCCGCACAGACAATATCCTGCCCGCTCTCGGCAAAGCCGCTGTGTCCTTCACTCGTTACTCCGGTAATATTTCCATCTTTATCTCTTCTAATGGTAACGGTATTCATAAAAAACTATTTGCTAATGTTTTCAATCTTAACCTTGGTGTATGACTGTCTGTGACCGTTCTTTTTGTGATATCCGGTCTTTCTCTTGTACTTGTAAACGATAACCTTCTTAGCTCTGCCGTTCTCAACGACTGTAGCCTTAACCGAAGCTCCCTCTACAGTAGGATTACCTACAACGAGCTTGTCATCATTTACTGCAAGGACCTGATCAAAAACAACACTGTCACCGGCTTCTTTCCCAAGCTTTTCGATGGTAATGATATCGCCTTCTGAAACTTTGTACTGTTTTCCACCTGTTGCAATAACTGCGTACATATGGCACCTCCTATTATCATTACTCGCCGGTTTCGGTGATGCCGGAAAAGGGCATACTTATACCTAACCGTGCGGCATACTCAAATATAATACTATTATTTTCAATATGTGTCAATATGTTTTTTCAACAAAGACTCAAATTTATCTGACAATCTGACCTTCCTCTACCGTGGCGGCATCGAGAACTATATAGTCAAACTGCGCCAGACCGTAGGTTGTACCTGATTCCACAATGGAATAGTCCGAGCTTTGGAAAAGCACATTTATTTCAGTAAAAATAGCATAACCTTTATTAATGTTATATACTCCGGTAAGGGTATCGGTCTGCGATAAAACATATTCTACAGTAGAATCCGGTTTTATGATAACACTTCCCGAAGCCATCTCTTCTTCATCAACATAGTAATAATCATCCGATTCATAATAAATAGTCGGAGTTTCAACCGTTGTCTCTCCGGTTACCTCATCTTTGACGAAAAATCCTACAGTATCTGTCCCCACCGTTGTGGCATATTGCGAAGGAATTATATTAAAGCTCTTTTGAGCGATTGCACAGTTGGGAATTTTAAGTCCGGTAACCGAATCAAGGGTGAGTTTGATTTCTATATATCTGTCCCTGTAATATCTTTCCATTGAATTTGTAAAGGATACTATTGCCAGGTTTTTATCTCCGTCATTTTTTATTTCAGCTATGCCGGTAAGACTCTCTCCGTCTTCAGTAAATGTAACTGTTGCCGTGCCGTCTTCTTCAAGCCGCTCAGCCGTTTCATCGGAGACTTCAAAAACTATATCCCAGTTTTCATCCGTTATGATTTTGTATACGGGGTAACTCGGCTGAACTTTTATATTGTTTTCCAAAACAACAGGCGTATATGATGAGGCATCCAGATTCTCAGCTGTAACAACATCGGTACT
>CAJOOT010000293.1 GCA_905236215.1 uncultured Eubacterium sp. | reverse complement strand
ATCAGGCGGACATACTCACCTTGTCAATGTTGTGGATTATGGGAAGTACGAGATTATCGGACGCACCATGGATGATGCTGCCGGGGAGGCTTTTGACAAGGTGGCCCGTGCAATTGGTCTGGGATATCCGGGTGGTCCGAAGATAGAAAAGGTTTCCCACAAAGGTGATGCTGCAGCTATAGATTTTCCTCGCGGAAAGATAGCAGACCGTCCTTATGACTTTTCGTTCAGCGGATTAAAGAGTGCGGTGCTCAATTATCTAAACAATGCTTCAATGAAAGGCCTTGAGATATCACAGGCGGATGTGGCGGCGTCATTTCAGGCGGCGGTGGTCGATTCGCTTGTATCAAGGGCAGGGGAATCCATTCATCAGTATGGATTTAAAAGATTTGCGATAGCGGGCGGTGTGGCATCAAACGGAGTCTTCCGTGAAGCTATGAAAAAGATGTGTAATGAAGAAGGTGTGAAGTTTTATTGTCCTTCGCCCATACTTTGCACTGATAATGCGGCTATGATAGGCGCAGCCGGGTATTACGAATATATTGCCAATAAGAGGGCGGGGCTAGATCTTAATGCAATTCCGAATCTGGCCTTGGAGTGACTAAATAATCCTGCTGATAATTTAATGCTTTAAAGCATTGACATGTTAAAGCGATAAGAATAAAATGATAACGATATTTTATCGGTTACCTATAGTTTCAGTATGTTTAGTAAGGAGAAAAAAATGGGATACGTAGAAGAAGTATTCGCTAAAGTAAAAGAAAAGAACGCTTCTGAACCTGAATTCCTTCAGGCTGTTGAAGAGGTTCTTGATACCATTCGCCCTGTTGTTGAAAAAAATGAGGAGCTTTACAGAAAAGAAGCTCTCCTCGAGCGTCTTACAGAGCCGGAGCGTCAGATTAAGTTCCGTGTTCCGTGGGTTGACGACAAGGGACAGGTACAGGTTAATACAGGATACAGAATTCAGTTCAACAGTGCCATCGGTCCGTATAAGGGAGGACTTCGTTTCCATCCGTCAGTTTATGTTGGTATTGTCAAGTTTCTTGGTTTTGAGCAAATCTTCAAGAACTCGCTTACAGGCCTTCCCATTGGTGGCGGTAAGGGTGGTTCCGACTTCGATCCCAAGGGTAAGTCTGACAGAGAAGTTATGGCTTTTTGCCAGAGCTTCATGACAGAGCTCTCCAAATATATCGGCCAGGACGAGGATGTTCCTGCCGGAGATATAGGTGTTGGCGGAAGAGAGATTGGATATCTCTTCGGTCAGTACAAGCGCATAAAGACTTCCTATGAGGGAGTGCTTACAGGAAAGGGTCTTACCTACGGTGGATCACTTGCCCGTACGGAAGCTACCGGATACGGCGTGCTTTTCCTTACGGAAGAGCTTCTTAAGTGCAATGGCAAAGATATCAAAGACAAGACCGTAGCTGTTTCCGGTTCCGGTAATGTTGCTATTTACGCTATACAGAAGGCTCAGCAGCTCGGTGCAAAACCTGTTACCTGCTCTGATTCTACGGGTTGGATTTATGATCCGGAAGGAATCGACGTTGAGCTTCTCAAAGAAGTTAAGGAGGTTAAACGTGCACGTCTTACCGAGTATGCTGCTAAGAGATCAAGCGCAGAATATCATGAAGGCAAGGGAGTATGGTCGGTTAAGGCTGACATCGCTCTTCCGTGCGCTACACAGAACGAGCTTCTCATCGATGATGCCAAGGCTCTTGTTGCAAACGGCGTTATAGCTGTAGTAGAAGGCGCCAACATGCCTACCAGCCTTGATGCTACCAAATACCTTCAGGAAAACGGAGTACTTTTCGTACCCGGAAAGGCATCAAATGCCGGTGGCGTAGCTACCAGTGCGCTTGAGATGACACAGAACTCCGAGCGCTTGAGCTGGAGCTTCGAAGAAGTTGAGTCTAAACTGAAGAGCATTATGGTCAATATCTATCACAATATTGATGACGCTGCAAAGCGCTACGGTATGGAGGGTAACTATGTTGCCGGAGCCAATATCGCAGGCTTTGAGAAGGTGGCTGAAGCTATGCTTGCTCAGGGTGTTTGCTGATAGAAGACTGATGCTAAAATGCAGTTTTATGTAAACTTGCATAACTGTTTATATCAGAAGATTCACAAATAATACATTGGAACTTACCTCCGTGATGGTTTATCATATCATTACGGAGGTTTTTTTATGTCTACTCAGGAACAGGAAACAAAAAAAGAAAAAAAGAGCAAAAAGTCACAAAAGAAAAAAGGATCACTTCGCGTTAAGCTGACTCTGATATATATGACACTTTTGGCGGTTACAGTCATAGTGCTTGTTGCTGCTAATGTATTATTTCTGGATCAGGCCTACCTTATCAGAAAAGAAAATGTTTTGGTTGAGACCTTTGAAAAGATAGCTGAGGCCAACGAAAACGATGAGCTCGATGATGAAGATTTTGTGCGTCAGATGGAAATAACCTCATCAAAAAATGATGTTTCTGTAATCGTACTTAATTCATCATATGAGGAATTGTATTCTACAGGTGCGGGAGCAGATATGCTGATTCAGCAGTTTCAGGAGGTAATGTTTGGAGATCCTGAAAATTCGGTAGAGATTGTTTCTGACGAGGAAGCGGGATATACCATAGAAAGAGTTACTGACAAGCGTCGAAAGACGGGGGATTATCTGGTATTACGCGGCAGCCTTGATGAAAACAATTCTGTTATGTTAAGGATAGCTATGGAGAGCCTTAAGGAGAGTGCGGCTATATCCATGCGGTTTACGGTTGCTGCCGGTATTATATGTCTTATCGCGGGAACAATACTGATTTTCTTTATTACAAAGTCCATCACTTCGCCGATACTTAAGATATCGGAGATCTCCAAGCGTATGGCAGCTCTTGATTTTGATGCCAAGTATGAGAAAAAGGGAAACGGTCGTGAAAATGAGATAGACCTTCTCGGAGGACATATGAATGAGCTGTCCTTAGCTCTGGAAACATCCATATCCGAACTCAAGACTGCAAATAACGAAATGAAACTTGATATAGACAGAAAAGAGCAGATAGAGATGATGCGTACGGATTTTTTGTCCAATGTATCCCATGAGCTCAAAACGCCGATTGCTCTGATACAGGGTTACGCCGAAGGCTTGCAGGAAAGCGTAAACGATGATGCCGAGAGCAGAAATTTTTATTGCGAGGTTATTATTGACGAAGCTGACAAGATGAACCGTATGGTAAGAAAGCTTCTTACTCTCAACCAGCTCGAATTCGGATCCAACGAAATCACAATGGCCAGATTTGACATTTGCGGACTGATATCACAGGTGGTATCTTCAATGAGCATCATGCTTCAGCAGGATGACATTTCGGCATCGTTTGACTGCCGGGGACCTGTTTATGTGTGGGCAGATGAGTACAAGGTTGAAGAGATCCTCACCAATTATATGAGTAATGCCATACATCATATTGGCGGAGAAAAGATAATCAGGATATTCCTGACACGAGGCGCGGACAGTGTGAGGATAAGTGTATTTAATACAGGTACTCCGATACCCGAGGAGGATTTGCCCAGATTGTGGGAAAAATTCTATAAAGTTGACAAGTCACATTCGCGTCAATATGGCGGAAGCGGCATTGGATTGTCCATAGTTAAGGCAATAATGGATGCCTTCCATCAACAGTGCGGAGTCATAAATCATGAGGATGGTGTGGAATTCTGGTTCGAACTTGATACCAAGGTGCAATCCGATATATCCGACCCGGGTGAAATACAGGAATCATGATGTAGGAAAACTTCTTGTTTTATGAGATAAAGAGTGTTAAAATGTTGATATAATCGGATAAAGGGGAAAGATTTATGAAAAAAGCGTTATTGCTTTTATGCATATTAAGTCTTACTCTTGCGGGGTGTGGGGCGCCGCTCATAAGTCTTACGGCTGACGAGACTCAGAGGATTGTTTCCTATGCGTCGTATATAGTGCTGAAGCACAGTCCCAAAGCACCAAAAGGTATCACGGATGCTCAGGTTGCTGAAACCGGAGATGCTCAGGAAGAGACGTCGCAGACTGCTCAGGAATTGACATCAGAGACCGGGGATGCCGTGAACCGGACGGACAGTACGGAGACTGCTCAGAATAATACCGATTCCGGGCAGACTGCTGAATCGGCAACGACAGACACTCAGACAGAAAACACCGTATCGGGGGCAGTTGAGGAAGTGATCGATCTGAGCGGATGTGTGATTTCCTATGATGGAGCGGAAGCCACGCAGGACTATACTGAAGGCACATATTTTTCTATGACTCCGGATGAGGGCAACCAATATATCATCCTCAAATACACGATCTCAAACAACACCACTTCCGGTATTACGGTGGATGTGATGGATCAGAGAGTATCATTTTCGGCCACAATCGGAGGAAGCCCGGCAGATGCGTTGTCCACGGTTCTTCCCAGAGATTTGGCCAATGTCAATGAAGTTATAAAAGCGGGAGAAAGCATTCAGGCACAGATCATATTTGAAGTGCCGGAGGGTACTGAAGCCTCGGCGGAAAATGTAAAAGCCAGCGTCACCAGGTGAGACGGGCGATACAGATTATCAGAAAACTACAGGCCATCGGCGTACATATACAATTATATTTTAAGAGGGATTGCCTACTGTTAAGGGGGCGGCCCGGGGGAGGTTCATGAATGGACACAAACATCTTATTGGAAAACGGAACAAACGAACTCGAGGTACTTGAATTCATGCTCGGGGACAAGCATTATGGCATCAACGTGGCGAAGATCCGAGAGATACTTCAGTATCAGCCGGTTACGC
This sequence comes from uncultured Eubacterium sp., assembly GCA_905236215.1. Classification (GTDB taxonomy): domain Bacteria; phylum Bacillota; class Clostridia; order Lachnospirales; family Lachnospiraceae; genus RUG14243. The sequence continues at coordinate 307 of CAJOOT010000293.1, read as the reverse complement.
CTATCCCGAATTCGGATCCGACTGTTGAAGGAATATTCATGCCCAGAGACACGATGATCACCGTTATCGACCTTAGCGCATGCCTTGGCTTCGAACCTACGCCTGAAGGCGGATTGTTTATCATTACCAACTTCAACAAGTTGAATATAGCATTCCATGTTGATCAGGTGCTTGGTATTCACCGCGTTTCCTGGACCGCTATCATCAAGCCGGATCAGACGGTAAACGCAAACGATGAGAGCGTTACCACCGGTATTATCAAGCTTGAAGAAAAGCTCATCATCATTCTGGATTTCGAGAAGATTGT
>CAJOOT010000292.1 GCA_905236215.1 uncultured Eubacterium sp. | reverse complement strand
GGATAAAGCAGAGACACATACGTCTTTCCATCTTTTATCGGACAAACACTCTCTCCGGAAAAAACAGAATTCAGGACGATTACAGACTCCATGTTATCGGGATTTTGCAGAGTAAGCTTTTTTGTAAACACTATCCTGGTAAATGCATACGCTTCCTCATAGCTCATTGAATTTCGTGCGAAATAATCCTCATAGATTACAGCCATGTCTTCGTTTACATAATTTTCTGTCAACATGCGGGAAGCAAATTGATCTATCACCGGAAGATACTGTGAATAAACCAGCTTGTTTTCTTCGGATTCACGGATAATAAGAGCCAAAAGCATGGCCGTCTTATCATTTGGCAGATTCATTGCATATCTGAAATAAAGTTTCATTTGCTGAGATATATCTGACGGTTCAAGATCTTCCTTCGACAGGATATACCCCTCATAAATTCCGGGAATGCGCACTTTGTATTCTATACCACAGCGTAAATATCAGCTACTTTCTTTCCGATTGTATGTGTAGATACCAGATACGAACATACGGCTCCCACAGACTCCACCGAAGGATACAGCTTCGCCACCTGTGAAAGAAGGTTTAGCAAAGTGGGGTCATAGGTATTTACGGATGCTCCGAATCGGCAGATCTGATCTGCGGTTTCTCTGGTAAGCAGCCTATATCTTGCGCCCCAAAGAAGTATCCTGATCTCGAAGTCTGAAAGCTGGGAGATAAGATAAGGTTCCGACACGACAAGACGACAAGCCTCAAGATATATGAACGGAGATCTCATGCCACGCAACATGCCGTCTCTGATAATACCGAGTTTTCTGGTGCTGTTTCTGGACAACTCTTCATCAATATTAAGGCGTGCAAACATAACAGCTTCGTTTTGCGGGAATCTGTCCGAAAGCTCACGAACCTCTGCTGAAAGCTCTCTCATATTACGATATGAGGGATCTATGATGCTCTTGATAAGATCCTCATAAGCCATAAGACCGGGATCGTAATCAACAGACCTTCTGTCACAAAGACTGATGAGCGTCTTTGGTTCGGCAATTTTTTCGATTTGGGCATTGGCATGAGCCTTCATCAAAAGAAACCATGGATTTCTGGGATCGTATCTTAATAGATCATCGAGAATCATCAAAGCTCTATCCGTAAAATCCGGGATTTTTTTATATCCGCTCTTTTCCTGAATATAGAGTCTTGCCAGCCTGATCTTTAAAGACCTGATCTCATCGTGAAAACGAGGTGTTTCCGTGTCGTTCTTTTCTGTTAGCGCCTTATCACTCTTCGCTTTCGAGACTGTTTTTCTGTTCTTAAGATAGGTGGCTCCAAGATAGCCCTCTATGATAATCACAAATTCATTAAATGCATCCGATACGGTAATACTGCCGACATTTTTCCCGGCATGCATGAATTTGGGCTCAATGAAAAAGCCTACCTCACATTGGCTTCCCACAAATTCATCCGACGTTATCCTCTTCTTTTCAGGAATGATAAACTCCATATCAGAAGAGATATCAAGGCTAAATTCCCCATTGCCGTTCTTTTTGATAAGGCAGTAATCCCTGATTCTTTCACAAACGCCTTCTTCTGTACGCTTTTGTTCGGATACCTCAAAAGTAACCCGTTCTTTTTTTCCGAGCGCTATCATAAACTCTTCAAGGGCAATTTTTCCGTTGACGGAGCCATTCTTAAAGCCCTCATAGAGTAATCTTTCTTTTTCTTCTTCTTCTGTAAATATATTGGGAAACAAAGGCGACAAAAAAACGCTAAGCGCCTGTAACTCCGCTGCATCGTAGAGATTAAAGAAGGACTGTAAATCCTTTATCCTCATATCTCCTACACCCGGGTAATCCGTAATGACATTGGCAGAGACATCAATAGATAATTCTTCTCCGGCGCAGATAAGGCAAATCCTGCCGACAATAAAATCCCCGTTACGAAGACTTTCGGCATGTAACCTGTAGGATATCTCGATGCGCTTGCCTCCAAAGGATGTGGTAAGCATCTCTATTCCGGAATCCGTACTGAAAGCTCTTCCCTCTATATCCACATTATTAGTGGATTCAATAACAAAAGAGCCTTCTCTGACCGAGTTCTCGGAGACTGAAACATCAATTCTCTCCACACTGCAGACGATTATAGGTTTTCTTTCGTTGATCTCGCCCGCTGCTACGGAGAGAATACGGTTCTGCATCTAATAATTCCCCCTGAAAAAATCACGGGCGCGATTGACACCCGAGTATTATTATAACCCGAAAGACGTCATTAGTCACTTAAGAATTTATGTCCGCTTTTGACAAAGCTTTATCAAAAAACT
>CAJOOT010000291.1 GCA_905236215.1 uncultured Eubacterium sp. | reverse complement strand
ATTCCTCAGGTGAAAACGGCTTCACCACATAATCATCTGCACCAAGTCCCAACCCCCGAATCTTATCCACATCCTCCTGGCGAGCTGTCACCATGATAATGGGAATATTCTTTTCTTTCCCGACCTTCCTCAATATTTCAAATCCGCTTAGCCCAGGCAGCATCACATCCAATATCAAAAGATCGTACTCACCATCAAGAGCAGCCTTAAGACCGGCATTTCCCTCCGATGCAAGCACAGCTTCGTAGCCGGACACCTCAAGATAATCCCTCTCGAGTTCCGCTGCAAGCTTATCATCTTCCACTATCAATATTCTGTCAGCCATTTACATTCCTCTTTGCCAAAGGCAACACCATCCTTATCCCGAAACCATCCTCGGAATAAGCACTTACATTGCCGCCATGTCCTTCTACAATCCTTTTTACCACAGAAAGTCCTATACCGCTGCCTTTTTCCGGCAATGTACGTGACTCATCTGCCCTGTAAAACGGTTCAAAGAGTCGATCCATCTTCTCTTCTTCAACTCCGGGACCGTTGTCCTTAAGATCTATTACAATTTTGTCGGCATCGGAATCCAGGTTTACATAAATCCCAAGATAAATTGACGGAGACCTATCTTCGTCCGTTTTGCTTTCTTTTTTCATATCAGCATTTGCAATCCCCGCATACTTAACAGAGTTTTCCAGAATATTCAAGAATACCCGATGCATCTCACGTATATCAAGAAACACATCTGTCTCCGGAGCGTTGTTCTCGTAGACAACTTTTACATGACTTTTCTCAATATACGATTTCTGCTCGCGAACGAATTCGCGAATGTATTCATCAAGATTTACACATTCCCGGTTAAACTTAAACTCTTTACTCTCAATACGTATAAGGCCCGAGAGACTGTCCATCATCCGCTCCAGATCCGCTGAGCGTGTGATGATAGCATCATAGTAACGTTGTCTCTTCTCTTCATTGTCTGCTATATTGTCCCTTAACCCGTGAGCATACCCCTTAATGGAAGTAAGAGGCGAGCGCAGATCATGCGCAACACCGTTAAGGAGAATAGCCCGACTTTTTTCGTATTCCTCTTTTTCGGAACGTATCTTAAGAAGTTCCCTACGCATACTGTCAAAATCCCGGCCAAGCTCTCCTATTTCATCATCCGAACCTATTTCTATAGGTGTTTCAAGATCACCTTTTAAAATATTTCGCGTACCCAAACCAAGTATCTCAAGCGGTCCCAAAATGGAGCGCCAAAGCCATCTTGAAAGAAGGAATCCCGTCACTATTGTGGCGACCAGAACAATGAGGATAAGCACCAGTATTGCCGCAGGCGATATCATATATACAGGGAGCATGGAATCCAGCACTCCCATATCGGCATCTGCCTCATCATATACAGATATTATCCGATAATTCCCGGCCTTGCTCGAAAACACATCAACTATAACAGCCTTGTCTTTAAGTTGGATAAACTCCCCTGTAGCTCTCGGAACATCGGGAACAACCTCCTCGATTAACATAACATCGTCATCAGTTAAACTGTCGTATATTATGACGTCATCAAGGTATACACGGATATGATAGCCCATTCCGGTAAGCTCTGAAATCCGCTCAGCATCCTCGTTCTTCAGGTAATCTTCTCCGTCATCATCCTTCACATTGGACCAGTTTATTCCGGATATCTCCGATTCATAGATGTATAACGCACTTTGGGCATAAGCCAATGAACCGCTTTCCGATAATTCACTATCAGTAGGATTAAGGTTATTGTTTTCGGTAATTTTATAATATCCGAAACACAAAGCCACAGAAAGTAGCACCGGTACACAGACCAATATAATATTTGAGATAAGAAGTTTATTTTTGACGGTCATCTCTGTCGTTTCATCTAATGGCAGATTCTATCTGCCTTCCGGGCACAATACAACTGCAGTACGCGAGGGTAAGTATAATCTGACATAGTTTCCTTCCATTCCGGGAAGGAATGCGCTGTAGTCATACCTGCCTATTCTTCCATAGCCACAATAGCGCTCATCGTCTGTTGAAAACAGCACATGATGATCCACACCGGCGCTGACCGGTATTGCATAATCCGAGTAATCACGGGTGGGTGAAAAATTAAATACAAAAACCAGTCCGCCACGCTCAAAAGCTATAACCTGATCATCTTCATGCATCCATTTAAGATCCGGCCACACCTGATCAAAGATGTGGTAATAAGATGCTGTATGTATCATATCATGGTCAAAATCGTTCAAGCCTTGATATTTAAGGTCGGAATTATTTAGAAGGCTCCATTGTCTTCGGCAATAATGAAAACTGTTTCCGTTTCCGGGACGTGGAAAGTCTATCCACTCGGGATGGCCGAATTCATTACCCATAAACGTAAGATAACCTGTCCCTCCTGCTGCCATAGTAATGAGCCTTATCATCTTATGAAGCGCTACTGCCCTGTCAATCGTATATGTATGACAGTATTTCCCCATCTGATCATATTGAGCCGCACCGGCCAGTCGGAACATGATTGTCTGATCTCCTACAAGAGCCTGATCATGGCTTTCAGCATATGCCACTGTTCCCGCATTCCTAAAAGTGAGTGCACTCCATAGAGTTCCGAGATTCCAGTCTTCATCACGACGTTCTTTGATATACTTGATCCACAAATCCGGAATACCCATAGAAAGCCTGTAGTCAAAACCGATACCCCCGTCTTTGACAGGTTCGCACATCCCAGGCATTCCGCTCATATCCTCGGCAATGGTAAGAGCATCCGGTTTAACTTCCCTTATAAGCTCATTTGCAAGCTGAAGATAGATGATAGCCTCAATATCCGTATTCATGGTGTAATACATAGAAAGATCGGTAAAATTCGACCCAAGTCCATGGTCGTGGTAGAGCATTGACGTAACTCCATCGAAACGGAAACCGTCAAAGTGGTATTCTTCAATCCAGAATTTCAGGTTACTCAAAAGAAAATGCAGCACTTCGACTTTGTCATAGTTGAAAAGCTTGGTACCCCAGGCAGGGTGATTACCCTTGTCACCATCGTGAAAAAACTGCCATACCGTACCATCGAAAAGATTTATACCTTCCAAAGTATTGGCAACCGCATGAGAATGAACAACATCCAACAGGACCCTGATACCCATGGAATGTGCTTTGTTCACAAGATACTTAAGCTCGTCGGGATAGCCAAACCTGCTGGATGCCGCATAAAAGCCGGACACCTGATAGCCAAACGATCCGTAGAAAGGATGTTCCATAATGGCCATAAGCTGAATGGTATTGTATCCCAAATCCTGAATATGTGGCAGAATATTATCAGCGAACTCTCTGTATGTGGCAATTCTGTAATCCTCAGAGGCCATGCCTACATGTGCCTCATAAATAAGCGGAGGTTCCTCGGAATGAAAGCCTTCATCCGTCCATTCGTAGGCTTCGGATTCATCCAACACCTCGCAACACCAGCTCTGATGTTCCCAGTCTTGAGTAACTCTCCTGGCATAAAGCGGCAGATGCTGTGTCAAAGCATCACCGTTCTTTACAATGGTAAGTACACGGCTTCCCTTCTGAATAGTATCTCCCGGGAGAAAAATCTCCCAATTTCCGTTATCCAGTTTTTTTAATGGATTATCCGTCCAGTGCCATCCGTTGAAATCTCCCGTCAAATAAAGCTGATCTGCGGACGGTGCCCATTCTCTGTATACCCATCCGTCATCCTGCATATGAAAACCATACCATTTATGCGCATTCGCGAAATCATTGAGACTATCACAGCCTTCAAGGAGTTGTCCCTTTTTTGCCTGATATCTGTCCATACGCATGTTGATATCTCCTTCAAACGCCTTAAGTTCCGGAAATTTTTCCATGATATGATACATATTTTAATATCCTTTCCCTTTCTGTACAGCTTTATGTAAACCAAGCTAACTAAGCGGACCAATATCTGCTATGCTATACCCAGATATTCATAGCCCTCCTCTTCAATAGCATCTTTAAGCACATCTTCGCTTACATCAGCAGAAAGCTCCACAACAGCCTCACCCTTTTCATGGGAAGGTGAGGCAACCTCCACACCGTCAACCGCTTCAAGCGCTTTCTTCACATGTCTCTCGCAGTTGTTGCACATCATTCCTTTGATTTTCAATGTCTTGGTCATATTATGATCCTCCTTATCTTTATTGACAATATTTAATATATCTTCAATAGTTTCCGAAAAAACATGGGAATCTATCATATTTTGAGGTATATCCCTATCCCTACCGTGTAACCTGAACAAATTAAGGCGGAGAGCATTTGTTACCACACAAAAGCTGCTGAGGCTCATAGCTGCCGCTCCCACCATGGGATTCAACGTAAGTCCCATGCTCACATAAACCCCGGCTGCAAGAGGGATACAGATGATATTGTAGAAAAATGCCCAGAACAGATTCTGATGTATATTACGTAAAGTGGCACGGCTCAATCTCAGGGCTGAGGCAACATCACTGAGCCTGCTCTTCATAAGCACCACATCTGCCGCATCTATCGCCACATCAGTACCTGCGCCTATCGCCATTCCTATATCCGCACGCTTAAGAGATGGCGCATCATTGATTCCGTCTCCCACCATAACGGTTCTTCCGAGCTCCATCAGGCGTCTTACGACACCTTCTTTTCCATCGGGAAGTAAACCTGCTATCACGGCATCTACTCCTGCTTGCTTACCTATGGCCTTTGCTGTACGGATATTGTCTCCGGTGAGCATTACCACCTTAACTCCAATGTTCTTAAGCGTAGCTATGGCCAAAGGACTGTCTTCCTTCATAACATCAGCTACGGCTATCATACCAAGGAGCTCATCATCCTTTGAAAAAAGGAGAGGCGTTTTTCCTTCATTTGCCAGCTCGTCTGCCTTGCTTTTCATCTCGTCAGGCACTTTAACCAGAGTTGAAATATAAGAAAGACTTCCTCCGGTAATAATATTTCCATTCAATGATGCCCGAAGTCCGTTTCCCGGAAGCGCCTCAAAGTCACGTGCATCTTTTCCTTCAATATTATGTGCCTTTGCATATTCAACGACAGCCTTCGCAAGAGGATGCTCAGACTTAAGTTCCAGTGAATATGCCGTCAGAAGTAATTCCTCTTCTCCCGAATTGCCGTAAGGAACTATATCTGTTACAACGGGCGTGCCTTCGGTAATGGTACCGGTCTTATCAAGGACTACAATCTGAGCCTTTCCGGTCTCCTCCAGAGAAACTGCCGTCTTATATAATATACCGTTTTTAGCACCCAGTCCGCTCCCCACCATAATCGCAACAGGAGTCGCCAGTCCCAAGGCACACGGGCACGAAATAACAAGAACGGAAATCGACCGTGCCAGTGAATACGAAAATTCTTTACCGATCAGAAGCCAAACTATTAGTGTGATTACAGCAATACCTATTACTACCGGCACAAATATCCCTGAGACCCTGTCTGCTATTTTGGCTATGGGAGCCTTCGTGGCAGCCGCATCGGATATCATCTGAATAATACGTGACAGACTTGTATCCTCACCCACATGCACAGCGCGGCAGCTAATGAAACCGCTGCAATTGACAGTGGCGCAGGAAACGGTATCTCCTTCCGACTTATCCACCGGAATACTCTCCCCTGTAAGAGCAGACTCATCCACAGCGCTAAGCCCCGACTCCACAATTCCATCCACAGGAATACTTTCTCCCGGT
>CAJOOT010000290.1 GCA_905236215.1 uncultured Eubacterium sp. | reverse complement strand
ACGTACACCGTTTTTTCGGGCAATGAGAAAATGCCCCAGCTCATGAAATAAAATGATAAGGCTGAATATTAAAATGGCTATAATAATACTGATCACCATGCAGGATAACGTCCTTTCATATATTCGTCAACTTCATTTCTTGTATCAAGAATAGCTAAAACATCAGGATTTTCCGCAAATTTTATGTTATTCATACAATCTTCTATAATATCTGCTATATCCAAAAATTCTATCTTATCTTTAAGAAATAAAGCAACCGCGTTCTCGTTTGCAGCATTAAGGATAGTGGGCATATTTCCGCCCTTTTTTAGTGATTCGACAGCAAACTTCAGTCCTTTAAACGTATCAAGATCCGGTTCTTCAAAATCCAGATGCTTAAGAGTCGAAAAATCAAGTCTGTCTCCGGATAAGGGCTTTCTGGCCGGATAAGTAAGGGCGTATTGAATGGGAAGCCTCATATCGGGAACCCCAAGCTGGGCAATAACAGCCCCATCAACATACTGAACCATGGAATGAATGACAGACTGCGGATGGATAACCACCTGAATCTTATCAACAGAAACATCAAACAGCCATCGAGCCTCCATCACTTCAAGTCCTTTATTTACAAGCGTGGAAGAATCTATAGTAACCTTTTTCCCCATAGACCAAGACGGATGCTTAAGAGCATCCTTTGCCGTAACTCCCTTTAAATCAGAAATTTTTTTGCCTCTGAACGGTCCTCCTGATGCAGTAAGGAGAATCTTGTCTATTTCGTTGTCATGTTCCTTTTCGCCATTAAGGCACTGGAATATGGCAGAATGTTCGGAATCAACCGGAAGAATGGAAACGTTTTGCTTTTTAGCAAGCGGCATAATAATATGACCGGCGCAAACCAGAGTTTCTTTATTCGCAAGAGCTATGTCTTTTCCTGCTTTAATAGCTTCTATGGTAGGTACAATACCTACCATGCCCACAATTGCGGTAACAACAGTATCGGCTTTTTTAAAGCAAGCCACATCAATCAAACCTTCGTTTCCATAATGTATGGGAATGGAAAGATCTTTAGTTCGGTTTTTAAGCTCATTGGCAAGCTCATCAGTTGAAACAGAAACCAGCTCCGGTTTAAACTCTCTCATCTGTTTTTCAAGGAGTTCAATATTGGAACCCGCCGAAAGAGCGCAGACCTTTAAATCTTTGCATTCTCTTACCACAGACAGTGTCTGTGTTCCTATTGATCCTGTAGAACCAATAATAGAAAGGTACTTCATAAAACCACCTTTAACTGAAAAACAAAACCGCAAGGTAATAAATCAATGGTCCGGTAACGATAACGGAATCAAACCTGTCCAAAATACCTCCGTGTCCGGGAATCAGGTTTCCATAATCCTTGATATCATAGTTTCTCTTAATGGCAGATGCAGTTAGATCTCCAATCTGAGAAAGGATGGATCCGCATGATGCAATGATGGCAAATCTCCATATTATGTCAACCTCAAATCCAAAAAACATAGGCAATATAAGTCCGTATACAGAGACACCTATAGCGGTGCCTATAACTCCTCCCACAGCTCCTTCAACCGATTTTTTGGGAGAAAGATTCGGGCAGAGTTTGTGCTTTCCGAAAAGCATTCCGGTACAATAAGCCAACGTATCGCATCCCCAAGACACAAGAAATACCAACCATGCAAAATATATACCATTTGGCATAAAACGTATCTTTACAATAAAAGATAAAAGCATCGGCACATAGCATATAGCAAACAGGGATAATGCAATGTCGTGGATGGTATATTTAGGATATGAGAAAACGTATATAAACAGATATCCGGCCAGTGCGATAAGTATCCACGCCGCATCGGGTACAGCCGTACCTATGTTGATATATCCGTAATAAGCAGCGGTAACAAAAAAAGCTACAAACATAAGTGGGGTATTTTTTAGATTGAAAGCTTTGAAAAGCTCATATAATCCTATAACCGACACAACAAGATATGCAATATCGGTAACAATTCCGCCCGGAACCATAGTTCCGATAAGAGCGGCTACTATCACTATTCCGCTT
>CAJOOT010000289.1 GCA_905236215.1 uncultured Eubacterium sp. | reverse complement strand
TAGTTTCCGCCCGGGCCGCCCGAAGGTCTTTCACCTCCGCCACCGCCGCCCATGTCTCCACCGGGCATGCCGCCGCCAAAGCTGTCACCCATCATACTGTCACCCATCATATCGGATGTATCGTTGCCGGTTGAGTCCTGTTTGGTGTAATATACCGTATCTCCAATCTCAAGACCGCTCGTGATCTCTGCATAAGTTCCGTTTGAAAGACCTACCTCTACTCTGGTTTCCCCGGAAAGGTTTCCTTCGTCATCAGTCTGCGTATATACATAGTATCCTTCGCTGTCTTCCACAAGTGCACTTACAGGGATTACGGTAACATCATTTACTTCTTCTATGTTGATGGTAACAGTAGCACTCATACCCGCAAGCATTCCATCTTCCCTGGGGATTGTCACTTCGACACTGTATGAGCCGCTGTCTGATGAACTGCCGGAAACTTCCGTAACTGTACCGCTGAATTCCTGATCTTCAAAAGCATCAAGCGTAACCGTTGCGTTTTGGCCTTCTTCAACAGAAGTTATATCAAGCTCATCCACGCTGATAGAAATAGACACTTCATCCTGAGATGCTATGGAGAACACTTCCGTGGTAGTAACAGAATACTCGGAATCCGTTTCTTCGGATGAGCTGCCGGACGATGATGCCGCACTTGAGCTTCCGGAAGAGGTAGTTCCCGATACCTTTGCAGTTGAACCTGATGATCCTGAAGAACTGTTTGAACCGCTGCTGCTTCCTGCAGAAGATGTTGTATCGGCCTGTGTGTTGGACGCTGCAGAAGATGTTGTATCGGCCTGCGTGTTGGACGCTGCCGATGATGTCGCTCCGGCAGAAGATGTCTTCTGGAATACAGCTGTAATATAAAGCCTGTTGCCGGATGTATTCTCCGAACCCTTAATCTCTACAGAACTTACCGTAGCTCCTGCTATGGTGATAGCATAATCATCCGCCTTCGTAAAATCGTAACCCGACTTGGAGGTAAGAACTATGGTAGCCGTATATGCCGTATCCTCTTCAAAGGTGCTGCCGGAAAGATTCCATGTGATGGTACCCGTGTACTCATCGGTTTCCGTGATAGTCGTCTGCGGCTCAGCTCCGGTAGTCGGCGCTGCTATCAAAAGATTTGAGTTTACATAACTATCATCTATAACTGTAGTTCCCGATGAAGATGATGCGTTTGATGATGTTAAAATATCTGTGGTGGAAGCCACAGTGGAAATTAATGCCACTTCAGATACTGCCGTATCTTGTGAATCACTGTCATCAGTCGATGCAACACCTCCTCCCTGACTGCTTCCGTTTGATGTGGAACTGTCGGAATCGGTGGCCGAGATACTGTCTATCACACCCGAGGTGGTAGCGGTAATATATCCGCTCTCGTAGATAGTCTCGGTAAGCTCCTTCATATCATTTAACTCTTCAAGCTGAGAGTTATAAGCAAGGAGAGTAAGATATTCATCTGTACCCTCTTCATCGGAATCATCATCGTCTTCAAGGTCGTCTATCTCGTCCTCAAGAGCTTCTATCTTTTCATTAATGCTCACAAGAGTCGTGGCTGCGGAAGCCTTGTCAACAGTTGCAAGATTATCACCTGTTTCTACGGTCTGCCCTTCAGATACCAGAACTTCATCTATCTCGATGGTATCCGGCACCTCAACGCTCACGATACCCGTATTGGAAATACTTCCCGATGAATCGATCGTGGTAGCTACATCTCCGCTTTCTGCCTGTGCTGAAGATACTGTTACCTGATCATCAGCATTGGCTGTGCCGGATTTTCCCAAAAAACGTATTCCCACGATGACTACGACTACCACCGCAGCGGCTGCCACGCAACTGCCGATTATCTTTTTTCTGCGCCTGGCTTTCTTTCTTTCCTGAGCAGAGGGCTTTTTGGCCTCGGCATTGTTTTCATTTACTTTCTTTTTAAACATTGGCCTTCTCCTTTTGTTTAACCGGTACATGGTAACAAAACTTTTGTTGTTTTACTTTGAAATAATACAAATCAGTTGTGATTTGAAATTGTTTTAAGTGTGAATAAATTGTGATATACTTATCCCGAAAGGAGATTCGCTATGGACTCGAAGATCAAGACCTTAAGGGCTCCCGAAGCCAAAATACTGATCGTAGACGACACACCCATGAGTATCAATCAGATTAAGGGATTGTTGCGCCCCACTCAAATACAGACTTATACCGCCTCAAATGGTTATGAAGCTCTGGCGCAGGCCACTGCGGATCGTTACGACCTTATTTTGATAGATTATCTCATGCCGGATATCAACGGCATCGAAACTCTAAAGCGCATCAAAAACATGTCCGAAAGCAAAAATCATGACACTTGTTGTGTAGCTGTAAGCGCCAATACTGATAAACAGACCATTTTGCTCTGGCAGGAAGTCGGTTTCGACGGTTGGCTGGAGAAACCGGTGCGCGCTGACGCCCTCTATGATGTTCTTAAATCTTCCATTTCCGCAAATCTTATTTCAGAAGCCGGATCTCCCGACTCTTCCGGCTTAGTCACATCCACAGACAAAGATCATAGTTTTATTGAGTCTATAAAATCAATCGAAAATGTTGATGTTACAAAGGCCTTTGAGAATTGCGGAAGTGTCGACAACTTGCGGGAAGTCCTAAAGAGCTTTACCCTGACCGGACCGGACAGCGCCCAAAAAATCACGTTTTCCATGGAACAGGGCGATTTCATGAATTATACAATTCTGGTACATGCCCTTAAGGGTTCAGCCAGACTGGTCGGTGATGATACCTTAAGCAAAAAGGCTGCGACTCTGGAAGATGCCGGTGCCAAAAAAGATCTTGAATTCATAAGGACGAATACCACCCCTGTAGTCGAGGAATATAAGCAGCTTATTACCGCTTTTAAGGCAGTGATCGAAAAGGACTCCCGGGTGAATGAATCCGCCTCAGCGGGACTCCCCCCAATATCACCGGAGCGTCTCCAGAGCGCCTATGACGCGATCTTAGAGCTCGTTACCGCAGACGACTTTGACAGTGCCCGAAACATTGCCGCAGCACTTTCCCATTATACCCTGCCTTCGGAAGAAGAAAAAAAATTTGAAACGTTACGGCTGCTTCTTACCAAAGTAGACAGAACCGGCATAAGGAATCTTCTCAGGTAGGTATACCTTCTGATTCCTCAGGGTTAAATCCATACGCTTTCATGCCGTTCGCGTGCTTCTCAAAAAAAGTGTGAAGCGCGCGGGCGGTTTTTTCGTTGTATGAACCCTCTTTTTTTGAGGTAAGCGACTCCGCCGTCTCGTAATAATCATACAGCGTCTCGTCCACAAACACTGCATCATAATGTTTTGAGAGCCTAAGCGCCATATCCCAATCCTCAAATATTGTCAATCTCTCATCAAAAAATCCGATTTCCCCCAATACATCCCTCCTTATCACCATGGATGGACCATCCACAAAATTTCTGCGCAAAAGCTCCGGGTAGATAAATCCATTCTTTCTGACCATGGGTATATCCCTTCTTGGAATATGATAGAGCGTCTTACCATCTGCTCTGTGATATTCAACCTCACAATAGGAAAAACCCGTGTTCAAAGAGGCATCCGCCAACGCTTTGACCTGCTTTTCAATTTTTTGCGGCCTGCACAGATCGTCATCATCACAAAAGGCAAGAATGGGCGAATCCGATACGGCTATTGCTGCATTCTTGGCTCCTGAAGTACCTTTGTTGATCTCATTCTTTATATAACGTATACACTTACCTTTGCCATCAATATGAGACTCCGATGCCATATCGTCCATGATTGACATAACCACTTCCTCAGTATTGTCCTTTGAACCGTCATCGGATATCAGAAGTTCAAGATTCTCATATGTCTGGGCCATTACACTTTCGATTGCATTCCTGATCCTGTCACCTCTGTTATATGTTGGCATGATGACAGAAACCCTGTCTCCGTAGGTTATGGGTTTTGATATCTTCCCCTCATTCTCATCTTCATCCGGTAATTCCCCCAAAAAAGTCTTCAGGCTTTGCAAAGTTTCTATATCACTTCCGGTCACAGACAGTATTGCCATATCCCGCCTGCCTCTTTTGTAGAGAATATCGTTGTCGGCCCAATATGGAAAAACTCCCCTGACAGTCTCTGATATAAGTCTTATTGCCTCCAGCATGTCTGAAGATAATTCACCCGCAACTACGTCATTGTTCATTTTTTTTACGGTATCTATGACAAAGGAAGCTAAGAATTCCGCTTCTATTTCTTTTTCGTTGCGCAAAGAAAAGTCCGGATCTTTCGTGGATTTTACAAATGCATCCAGTCTGTTTTTGGTCTGTTGTGTATACGAAACACTCATAACAATACCCTCCGGTACAATTCCTTTTCTTTGCTATTATACGATAACTTGGACATATATGATATTATTTTTGTCCAAAAAAGTCTGTATACGCCAAATTACTGATATAGTGGTATAATGTGTTTCAGACTATTTTTTTCGGAGGCTAAATATGTGGGATATACACATGCATTCATATTTTTCGGGTGACAGCGATGCAAATCCCGAAGAAATGATACTATCTGCCATAAATAAAGGTCTTGAAGGTATCTGCTTTACGGATCACCACGATATCGATTATCCCAAAGAACCCGACGAACCGGATTTTCTGATAGATTTCACGCGTTATTTTAAGGAGCTTAACGCACTTGGCGAAAAATACGAAGGTAGGATTAAGGTTGGCATCGGCATAGAGCTTGGGCTTCAACCCCACATTTTCAAAGAAAACAAAATGGTCATGACGGAAAACAACTTTGATATGTGCATAGGCTCGGTACATGTGGTTGAAAAAAAGGATCCGTATTATGGCTCGTTTTATGATGGGCGCTCAGAAGAAGACGCATTCCGTTCCTACTTTGAAGATACCATCAAAAATCTCAAAACCTTTAATGATTTTGATGTGCTTGGACACATAGGTTATCTGGTAAGATATGCACCCAACCGTTCAAAAAACTATCATCCGGAACATTTTTCGGATATGATAGATGAGATATTAAGATTCATCATAGATCACGGAAAAGGTATTGAGTGCAACACTTCCGGATATCGTGGAGGACTGGAAAATCCAATACCATCAAGATGGATACTTGAGCGTTATTTCAGGCTTGGGGGTAAAATCATTACCCTGGGAGCTGACGCCCATAAGCCGGAAGATGTAGCAGCTGACTTTTCAGCAGCCGCCTCATTACTTAAGGACATAGGTTTTAAATATTATACTGTATTTGAAAAAAGAAAACCTGTTTTTTTACCTCTGTAAAAAAACTTTAAAAGGTATTATCAAAACCACTCCGATCACTCTGATGACCGGTTAAAGAAAAGGAGAAAGCTAAATGGAAAAGACAACATCACATGAATTAAAAAACGGAAACATACTCGTCACCGTAAACGGATACTCCGGAGAAGAGGACTTCTACCGCATGTATGACATCATCAAAGAAACACTGACACCTGAGGCTATCAAGTACGGAGTGGATTCCATGTGTGTGGACGGTTCCTTCATAAAGGACGGTATTACAGTACGCATGAGCTCCGAGAGCGCCTTTGATGATATGTGTTTTCTGTACGATGCCAAAAAACTCACTGGCGAAGATATCAAAAAAGTAGAAAACTGGATAGAAACAATAGTAGACAAAGTAAACGGGTGACCTCCTGTCACCCGTTTATCAATAGGAATAATCATTGAATCTTCATCATAAATCTAAAATATGTCCATCCGCCTCTGCAGTCAACCGTTAGTTCGGCCCCATGGTTTTTAGCTATGCCGCTTGCTATGAAAAGTCCCAGGCCATATCTTCCTTCTTCACGATTTCTGGCTTTATCTACACGATAAAACCTGTCAAATATCTTCTCTCTTTCTTCAACAGGTATTTCTTCCCCCTGATTGGCGACACACAACACAGCACGTCCGTTTTCCTCATAAAGAGAAACCTCCACTCTGTCGCCCTTTTGAGTATGTTTAATGGCATTATCCGTAAGCACTCCCACAAGGCGTTCTATCTGGCTTTCATCCACACGGATCATGATTCCTTCTCTGGCAGATAAATTTAGCTCCACGCCTTTCTCAAAAGCAGATGCCTCAAAGGGAAGAACTCCTCCTTTTACACATTCAGCAAGATCTGATTTTTGGAAATTACGCTTAGACTCAAGGCTGCCGCCATTGCTTTCAATTCCCGATATCTCAACTATCTCTTCCACCAGAGTAGTCATCTTTGAGTTTTCTTCAATGGCGTAATCCAGATATCTGTCCTCGATACCGTTCTTTTTTAGAAGTTCGAGACTGCTGCTGATTACTGTAATGGGAGTCTTAAGCTCATGTCCTGCCATTAGCATAAATTCACGCTGTTTTTCCATGGCGAGCTTCATGGGGTGCACCAACAGCTCGGAAAACCATATTGTAAATAATACCCAGACCGCCATCGCTATACCGCCTATTGCAAAAGATCTTATTACCATGGAATTGACTTTATTCTGTTCATCGGAAATATCCATGTATGCTACAAGAAACTGACCGTCTGTAACCAGGTTTTCGTATTGATAATGTTCCCAGATTCCGCTGTTTTCTCTGGTAGCCAATATACCCTGAGCCACTGTCAATATGTCTTCCTTATCCTGTTCAGGTAACCCCTCTTTGTAAATCGAAAGCGTACCGTCATCATCCACCTTAACCACATGGATACCTTTTGGATTTCTGAGATTGTTTCCTGTGTTCTCCGCCAGCATCCTGTAATGGCTGTAAATAGCATTTTTGACAGAAGAATAGGAGCTGTTGAAATAGCTGTAATTAAACGCTCCTATTATAAGGACGACTGCTGTCACAAATACCAGTATGAGCAACAGTACTATTTTTTTTCGAATCGAAGCAACCATCAGATACCTGCCAATCTGTATCCTATGCCGCGCAATGTTTCTATCGTGGTATCGGACTCAATGAACTTGAGTTTTTTTCTGACAAACGAGATATATACTTCGGTATTATTGTAGGTAATATCAGCATCATATCCCCAGATTCTGTCATATATCTGTTCCTTTGACAGAGTCTGACCGGCGTTTTTTATGAAATATTCCAAAAGATGGAATTCTTTGGAAGGAAGCCTGACAGATCTTCCGTTATTTCTGTTTTTGACACGGGCTAAATTAAGATCCAATACAAGGTCATTGAAAGCAATTTCATTCCCGGTTCCCGTCACACGGCCTTGCTTTTTCCCTATGATTCTGACTCTGGCCTCAAGCTCCTTGAAATCAAAAGGCTTTGTAAGGTAATCCTCTGCTCCCGAAGTAAGAGCCAATACCTTGTCATTCACATCGCTTCTTGCCGTCAACATAATGACAGGTGTATTGTTTCCGTTCTTGCGCAACAGCTTCAAAATACTAAAACCGTCAAGATCCTGAATCATTACGTCAAGTATCACGCAGTCATATACATCACTCATGGCTTCTTTCAAGCCATCATTTCCATTTAGACAATACGTGACTTCATCATCAGCACTTTCAAACCAGTCACTGATTGTCTTTGCTATCTTTTTTTCGTCTTCAATGACAAGTATTTTCATAATGCGCCCCATTGACAGATGTGAAATATTTCCTGTTAATAATAACACATTTAGACAGAAAAAGAAGGACTTCCGCACGCAAGGAGGGGAATGGGTTAATCTCCGGCGGGGTCCTTCTTTCCTCGTAACAAAAAATGAACGCAACACTTTTGCCGCGCCCATTATATACTCTCAATCTTGAATTCACCTTGAAGTTTTATTTATTTTTTTAATGAATTGAACTGTAGGCCTTTCCGTTCTTTAATTCTACGCCTTTATACTCGGCAAGCTCACTAACCGTAACCAACTGATAACCCTTTGACACAAGCTTCGGTATAATCTGAAGTGCAGCCTTCATGGTAGGCTTATGGATATCATGCATCAGCACAATGGAGCCATCCTTTACGTTGTTCATAACACTCGCTACGGTCTTAGCCGTATTTCTCGTCTTCCAGTCCAGCGTATCTATAGACCACATGATCTGCGGCATCTTAATAGCAGACTTAACTCCGGCAGATGTTGCGCCATAGGGCGGACGAAGAAGCTTGGGCGTCACACCGGTAATGGCTTTGATTTTCTTGTTTGTATTTACAACCTGTTTGAGCATTCCGCCTGTAGATTGCTTCGGCAGATATACATGTCCCCATGTGTGATTTGCAATCTCGCATCCGGATGCCGCCTCCGCCTTTAAAGCCTTTGAATAGTGCGAAATATTGGATCCTACCACAAAGAAGGTAGCATGCATACCGTATTTTTTGAGACAGTTTACAATGGCTTGCGTATAGGGTCCGGGACCGTCATCAAAGGTCAGAGCCACCATCTTCTTATCAGGATCTATGGCACTTACCGATACACTTTTAGTTGATGAATATGCACTCTTTACCGAATCCTTTGAACCTTTATTTACAGCTCTTATTCGATATTTATATTCGCATCCCTTTGCCACATCCTTGTCAGTATATTTTTTCTTTGACGTGACGTCTATCTTTTCCCAGCTTTTTCCCTTTGACTTTCTCCACACTTCATATGAGTTGGCGTTCTTGCATGCTTTCCATTTTATGTAAACTTGAGACTTCATACTGACGATGTTTATGTCAGGTTTCGAAGGTGTTTTTAGTGATTCCGTAACAGAATCATCCACAACAGCCGAGTCTATCGTCTTGGTATCCGCCCCAAAGGACACCCGGGTTGTAAACGCCCCCAGCATAAAAGTAAGCGCTATTGCAAACATTACGGCAGTAAAAGTACAGTTCAAGATGTGTTTTGTTGTATTTTTCATATTTTCACTCTCCTTATCCCAAAACAGACTTCTATCAGACTTAAAGCACTTGCCATATAATACAGACACCGAAAAGCAAATGCCTTTCGGTGTCTTGATCTGATAATGCCGGCGGCGGGAATCGAACCCGCACGGGTATTACTACCCACGGGATTTTAAGTCCCGGGCGTCTGCCAGTTCCGCCACACCGGCCAATAGGAAGAAGGTCTGCCAGAATTCTTAATAAGATTATGACATAATACAGGTATAAGTTCTTCTTCCTGTTTTCAAAAGCCTGTTCACTTTACTGCATCCGATTCGGACGCCCATGTATTGTATCACATATCAAACAAAGCTTCAAACTCTTCTCTGCCAATCTTTTCTTTTTCAACAAGGAGAGCCGCACTTTTTTCGAGAACACTCATATGCTCCTTAAGCATTGTGATTGCCCTGTTGTAGCTTTCATCCATTATGCGTTTCACCTCACGGTCTATACGCGTGGTGGCTTCTTCACCATATGCCTTTGAATGGGCAAGGTCCCGACCGATGAAGACTTCGTCATCGTTTGATCCATAGTGGATAAGACCTATCTCATCCGACATACCGTAAATGGAAACCATATTTCTTGCAAGCTCAGTGGCCTGCTTGATATCCTGAGAGGCTCCGGTAGTAACTTCATCTCTGCCGAATATAAGCTCTTCTGCTGCTCTTCCTCCCAAATCGACCACCAGCTCCTGAAGCATCTTGTTTTTGGTAACAAACATCTCATCCTTTTCCGGAAGAGGCATAGTATAACCTGCTGCCGAGACACCGGTAGGTATAATGGAAACCGTGTATACAGGTCCCACGTCCGGAAGAAGGTGAAACAATATTGCATGACCGGATTCGTGATATGCGGTAATCTTCTTTTCCTTTTCGGAAATGACCTTACTCTTCTTTTCCGAACCTATTCCAACCTTGACAAAGGCATGCTTGATATCATCCTGCACCAGATACTTCCTGTCAAAACGCGCTGCATATATGGCTGCCTCATTGAGAAGGTTTTCAAGATCGGCTCCTGTAAATCCCGCCGTAGTCCTGGCTATGTCCTCAAGATCCACATCATCGCCCATGGGCTTGTTTTTCGCATGTACCTCAAGAATCTCCTTACGACCGCGTATATCAGGACGTCCCACGGCCACCTTACGGTCAAAACGTCCGGGACGCATTATGGCAGGATCCAAAATATCCACACGGTTTGTTGCAGCCATTACGATGATGCCTTCATTGTCAGCAAATCCATCCATCTCCACAAGCATCTGGTTTAGGGTCTGCTCACGCTCATCATGTCCGCCACCAAGACCCGTACCTCTGCGACGGGCCACTGCATCGATCTCATCTATGAACACAATACAGGGTGCATTTCTCTTGGCATCTGCAAAAAGATCCCTGACACGTGAAGCACCAACACCTACAAACATCTCCACGAAATCAGAACCTGATATGGTGAAGAACGGCACTCCCGCTTCTCCGGCCACTGCCTTGGCAAGAAGCGTCTTACCGGTACCCGGAGGTCCAACAAGAAGCATACCTTTGGGGATACGGGCGCCCATCTGTGTGTATTTATCAGGATCCTTAAGGAAATCGACTATCTCCGTAAGCTCTTCCTTTTCTTCTTCAAGTCCGGCTACATCCTTGAACGTAACCTTGTTATCTTCATCGGATATCATCTGCGCACGGCTCTTTCCAAAATTCATCATTTTGGAACCCCCGGAAGAAGCCGCAGCATTTCTGTTGTTCATGATGATGAAGAATATAAACACTATCGCAAATATGATGAGCAACGGCATAATATCGGCAAACCAGCTGTCCTGGGGAACATCATCAAAATAATACGCATCAAAGCCTTTGTCATCCAGATATTCCTGTACGTCATTGACGTCCGGTACAGCTACTTTATAAATGACCTTGCCGTTGTCTTTAGACAGCGTTACATAGAGTACACCTGTGGGGGTATCGTTGTTTTGTTTGATTTCGACTCCAAGTACCGCATCATCTTCAATATACTGTTTGAATGCTGTGTATCCGATCGTAGTCGTCTGCGGTGTGTTCTGCGAAACAAAGTAGAATACTCCCAGAACCATCAGTATGACTATAATGTATACACCCAGTCCTTTGTAACTTCTTCTCAAGTTCTCTACTCCTCCTCAAATTCAATAATCCCTATATACGGGAGATTACGATACTTCTGAGCATAATCAAGGCCATATCCTACGATAAACTTGTCCGGAATCTCAAATCCGGTGTAATCAACATGTACATCTGCCACACGCCTGTCGGGCTTGTCAAGCAGTGTGCAGAGTTTAACATCAGCCGGCTCTCTCTGCTTGAGGAGCTCCAGCAGATATGAAAGCGTCCTTCCCGTATCTACAATATCCTCTACCACCAGTACATTTTTGTCTTTTATAACCTCATCAAGATCCTTGGCTATTTTGACCACACCCGAAGATTCAGTTTCATTACCATAGCTGGATACAGACATAAAGTCGAATGTCACCGGTACGGTAATACATTTGGCAAGTTGTGACATAAATATGACACTTCCCTTTAGGATTCCCACCAGATGAATATCCTCACCTTCATAGTCACGGGAAATCTGCTCTCCGAGTTCCTTTATCCTTTTTTCTATGGTTTCATTGTCGATTAAAACACTGATATTTTCTTTCATTGTTTTTTGATTTCGATACGAAGTATCTTTTTTGTCTCCTGGTCAACATAATATCTTGCGCCAATCCTTCCCGACAGAATCCATATCACACTGTTTCCCTCTGCTAAAACAGGCATGGATTTCCTGTCGACGACAGCAATCTTCTCGTCGATAAAAAGCCTTCTCAGCAGCTTTTTGTGTCCATCGGGATCAATCACGATATAGTCTCCCTCTTCAGGGAGTCTTAAGCGCACCACGTCGGATATTTTACCACAATCTGCAAATTTCGTATACATGTTTTGTGTACGTGCAGCATTTATATATTCTTTGGAGTCTTTGATCTCTTCAACAGAGAGCATAAATTCATAGCCCGAAAAAGAAAACTTCTTCGGCAACTCATTAAGATTAATTTCCACAGCCTCCGGCAATGTATAAGTGACACTCGCCCTTTCCTTCTTGATAATAAGCCTCTCATATGAGCGATAAGCTGTCACACCGTAAGGAAGGTCAACCTTAAGACCCGTCTTGGCTCTTAACAGCCCCTCCACCGCTTCTACATGGGTATAGCTTATATCTTTCAGGCTTCCGGCAACCTTTCCTATAAGAGCCTTTAGGACTGCCTCTCTAAGAGCATTATCACATTCGGACAACGTGACCGCATCCAACTCACAATAATAAGTTCCCTCACGGGGTTCTTCAAAAGTCACATTGTCATTTATATATTGCTGTACCAATAAATCAAGATGAGCCTTTACCGTTTCCAAAAGTCCCGCCGCCCTTACTATCCCCGATGTTGCTCCCGGATGCACCTTTTCAAGCTCCGGCAATATATTCAGCCTTATCCTGTTCCTGGAATATGAATCATCAAGGTTGGATGAGTCCATAACCCATGCTTCACCAAGTTCCTTAAGATATTCCCCTATCTGTAACTTCTTTGCCCATAAAAGCGGCCTTATGTATATATCACGCTTTGGTGACATTCCACACAATCCGGAAAGTCCCGAACCCCTTATAAGATTAAACAATACAGTCTCCGCCTGATCGTTCGCATGATGTGCCAGAGCAACTTTATCGGCTTTCCACTCAAGAGCCAGCCTCTCAAACGCTTCATAACGGACTGCTCTTCCGGCTTCTTCCTCACTCATACCGCGTTCTCTTGCAATAGCGGGAACATCATATCTCTCGGAAAAGATTTCTATGCTGTGCCTTTCACAAAATTCCTCTGCAAACCTCTCGTCCCTTAAGGCCTCTTCTCCTCTTATGCCGTGACCAATATGCACGGCTCCCAAAGTAATGGAAAGCTCACTTTTAAGTCTTTTTAGCACACAAAGAAGGCCTACCGAATCCTGACCGCCGGAAAGCGTCACAAGTATACGCTCACCGGAGTTGATAAGTGCATGCCTCTTAATATATTCAAGAGTCTTTTTTTCAAATTCGTATTCTGTCATCCGATTTTTCTTTCAGGCGGTCAAATACCAAAAGACGCATGGTCTTTACCATGCGTCGTAACAATCCGTTTATTCTTCGGAATCCTCGCTGCGAAAAACTGTCTCATCCTTAAATACAAGTCCCAGCTTTTCTCTGGCCATACGAATAATATAATCATCCGTGCCCACGTAGCTTTCGTATTCCTTAAGCTCCTCGCTGCGTTCCTGTTCTTTGGTGAGTTCAGCTTCCAGTTCAGCTTTCTGAGCAACATATTCCTGGTTCTTCTGATAGAGACTTACGCATCTGTATGACAGCACTCCAACCAATATAAGCACTATAACGGCTACACTTAGGAACGCACCCCTGTTAGTCCTTATTATTTTTTTCTTTTTGACAGTTCGTTTTTTCATATAACTCAAGTGTATTATGTACCTGTCCTTTTACTGATTATTTTTGATTAGGTTTACATAAACACAGGGTTATTGTAACTTATAATTCTTTAAATTTCAACTTTTTATTGTAAAAAAGCTGTTTTTAAGCCTAAAGATATTCAACCATATCCGCGGCATCTTCTTTTTTTACCGTTTCAAGCACTTTCAATACCCTTACTTTTACAGTCTTATCACCAAAGGATATCTCTATAATATCACCTGTTTTGACTTTGGTTCCGGCCTTTGCAACGTTACCGTTTATCGACACCCTGCCGGCGTCGCAGGCCTCATTGGCTACGCTCCTTCTCTTGATAAGCCTTGATACTTTTAAGAATTTATCGAGCCGCATCTTTTCCTCCATAAGTCATGTTTATTATAACCCCCACCTGCGCTTTGCTTTAGGGTGGGGGATTTCTCCGACTGAATTAAAAAACAGACCGCCGTACAATGTACGATGGCCTGTAAGAAGTCATTATCAATAATTATTTCTTCTTGTTTACAGCATCCTTGAGAGCCTTGCCTGCCTTGAACTTCGGAGCCTTGGAAGCTGCGATCTTCATGGTAGCACCGGTCTGCGGGTTTCTGCCCTCACGAGCAGCTCTCTTAGAAACTTCAAATGTACCGAAGCCAACAAGCTGAATCTTCTCGCCCTTCTTAAGCTCTTCTGTAACAACCTCAGTGAAAGCTGAAAGGCTGGCGCTTGCATCCTTCTTGGAAATGCCTGCCTTGTCGGCGATTGCTGCAACTAATTCTGTTTTGTTCATTTTACTCTTCCTCCTAAAATTAAATTCATCTTATTCCGTATAAAAAATGCGGTGACGAACTGATTTTAACGCGGGTTTCATAGGTGTCCCCCGTCGCCTACAAGGATATTTATACTTTGTTTCAGCGGTTTTGTCAAGAAAGCCAAGACATTTTATTAATTTTTATTACAATTTTTTTCATTTTTTACAATATTATGTCAATCAAATTGCTTAATCCGGCAAAATCCACCCTCACTCTCCTGTAATAATACTGATGATTGAATCAGTCAGTCCACTTGTATCCGTACCCAAAATGCTGTCTACAAGAGAGCTTACCGACGCACTTGAACTGTCATCGTCATCATCGCTGTTTGAAAGCAAACTGCTGTAGGACGAAAGGACCGAATCTGCGGCATCTGACGCTGCAGAGGATGAAGATCCCGATGATGATGAAGTAGTGGCACTGTCGGATGTCGATGTAGCCGCCTGGGCCGCATCCGTAGCTGCCAGCTTGGCAACATCAAGCATCACTGTAGCCTTTGGCGAATTAACAAGCATTACGCGCGTAACAGCAGTATACCCTGTTGCCTCCATCTGCAGGACATAGGTACCATATTTGAGCCTTACCGGATGTGATGTATCTGTAACGTTACCGTTTATCTTAAGAACTGTATCCGAAGGCGTCAGGCTGAATGTCACCTCACAGTACTTGTCATTTGACGCGGTATCAAGTTTGGAGAGATCAACCATAGTCTCCTCACCCTTCTTGACAGTGATAGTTGTACTTCCGCCCTTTCCGTTATTGGCAGCGGAAAGCAGATATTCACCCTCTCTGATATCCATCTTAAGCTCATTTGAAATCTTGGCACTCTTTTGATTACCTATGACCACATAGCCACCCATATAATCCTCTGTGCCCGTAAACGTCACCGTACCGTGGCCGGTCTCAACCACCATCGAATAGATAAGGTCGTTATAGCCTCTCAGAGAAATCACATCACTGTCGGAAATATTTGTAATGTCGGTCTGTTCTCCTGTATTTGAAAATGCCAGACATTCATCGGCAAGCCTGTATTTACGCTTGCCTATGGTAACATATCGCAGAGCCGGATCTGAAATTGTAAGTGTATACTTTGATATATCCTTCATCTCAAGAGCTTCGTCGGATTTACTTATTGCGGTGACCGTTGAAGTTCCGGAAGAAAGTGCAATCTTTACTGCTGCCCCGGGTTTAAATTCCACTACCGACGAATCCTCGCCATAGGCATCATAATACTCTGTAGCGGAAGAATACTTATAAGTCTGCATACGCTTGAGATCGACATTATAGAACCGCATGGTGGTGCTGCCCTGATCCAGAGACATAAGGATATAGTTGCCCGTAGGAACACCACTCATTGCTGCTTCTTCTTCGGTCTTATTCCATAAATCCCCGCTTATTTTGGAGATCCCGGATGAATTTCCGGCGGTAAGCTTTCCTTTTCCACTTGAATTGCTGCAGGCAACCAAAAAAAGTGCCATTGCAGCAAAGAGCCCGGCTGTAAATATTATCATCAGTTTTCCAAACGGATAGTTTTTTTTCATTTAATCATCTCCGGATAGAATTTGGTTGACATAATCCATAAGTATGTCTTTGGTGTTCTTTTCGGGATCTTCCACCACAATCTCCAGAAGCTCTCCTAAAATCTCTCCTATACGTGGGCCGGATGAAATTCCCTGCTTAATCAGATCTTTGCCGTCCACAGCCAGATCACGTACACTTACACATTGTCTTTCTTCAAGGATGCGATGATAATTCTCTTTATACTTTTCGAGAGCTGCAAGCTTTTCTTTTCTTCTGAACATACTCTGAGCCATAATATCCGCCCTCATTATGCTGAATATCCCCGGATAACATGACTCAGTTGATTTGGACATAAGCCGTCTTACGCTTTTTATGGAGTCGCCCGGCCTCGCATCATGCCAAAGTACCATGTCCGTTACCCGTCTGATGGTATCATTGTCATATTTAAGCCTTCTGAGTATGCGTCTTGTCATGTCGGCTCCCACCATCTGGTGATTTTTAAAGTGATTGATACCGTCCTCATCCATAGTGATGCATTCCGGTTTTCCTATATCATGAAACAGTATGCTAAGGCGCAATATCCTGTCATTTTCGATTTCGGTCAGAGCCTTTATGGTATGTTCACCCACGGTGTAACAATGATGAGGGTTCTTCTGATCCGTTTCCATCATCACATCAAATTCGGGAAGAAAGTGCCTGCTCAAACCGTGGTTATAAAACTCGCGTATCTTTTCGGGATGATCTGATACAATGGTTTTTTCGAGCTCTGTTCTTATCCTCTCGGCACTAATTTTCGCAAGATTTCCTGCAATGGGATCTATTGATGCAGCTGTACTCTCTTCGATTTCAAAGCCAAGTTGTGCCGAAAACCTGATAGCCCGCATCATCCGAAGAGCGTCCTCGGTAAAACGCTGAGATGGATCTCCTACAGCCCTTATAAGCCCTCTTTCCATATCACGCCTTCCACCGTAGAGATCCACCAGCCCCTCTTCATCATTGTATGCCATGGCATTGATGGTAAAATCCCGGCGCTTAAGGTCTTCTTTAAGGCTTCTTGTAAATGTAACCTCATCAGGATGACGGGCATCGGAATAATCTCCGTCCACTCTGTATGTGGTAACTTCGTACCCCACTCCATCCATAATAACAGTGACAGTACCGTGCTTAAGCCCTGTGTCTACCGTCTTATCAAAGACGCCCTTAACCTCGTTGGGCAGGGCGTCTGTAGTAATGTCCCAATCCGCAGGGATGCGCCCCATGAGAGTATCTCTTACACATCCTCCCACAGCATAAGCATCATATCCCGCGTCTTTAAGACGGTTGATTATGTTTTTGACATCTTTGGGCAAATACATATCTGAAAACCGGTATCCTCTTGGTGTACTAGTATGCTTTTCCCCAGTAAACAAGCTTCTTGGCCTTTTTCCCGCAGCAAACGCATACATCCGATATCATTTCCTGCTCAAACGGCATGCAGCGGCTTGTAGCAGTAGTATCTTCTTTTATCTTATCTTCACATGCCTGATCGCCGCACCACATAGCGCGCACGAATCCGGGCTTATTCTCTATGATATCACAAAACTCAGTATAATCATGAGCGTCATTGATATGTGAATCAAGATGAGCCTTGGCCTTTTCATACAGGCTCTTTTGTATATCCTCAAGGAGCTCTGACGCCTTTGAAACAGCATCTTTTATGTCAACCGTAATCTTTTCCCTGTTATCACGTCTTACAAGCACGCAGACTCCGTTTTCAAGATCCTTGGGGCCAATCTCCACACGAAGCGGAATTCCTCTCATTTCCTGCTCGGAGAACTTCCATCCCGGACGCTTATCCGAAAGATCGATTTTGGCTCTGATATCAGCCTTAAGAAGCTCTGCCTTAACATTTTCGCAAGCCTCTGTTACATCGTCATTATCCCTGATGGGGATAACCATAACCTGAGTGGGCGCCACACGCGGAGGCAATACAAGACCCGAATCATCTCCGTGCACCATGATAATAGCTCCGATCGAACGCGTGGACATACCCCAGGAAGTCTGATGAACATACTTAAGAGAATTGTCCTTATCCGTAAATGTCATATCATAAGCTCTGGCAAAACCATCTCCGAAGTTATGACTGGTACCGGACTGGAGAGCTTTTCCGTCGTGCATGAGTGCTTCTATGGTATATGTGGCAACAGCTCCTGCAAACCTTTCCTTTTCTGTCTTTTGACCTTTGATAACCGGAATGGCAAGTTCATGTTCGAAGAAATCCGCATATACATTAAGCATCTGTATCGTGCGCTCCTGAGCCTCCTGGGCTGTGG
>CAJOOT010000288.1 GCA_905236215.1 uncultured Eubacterium sp. | reverse complement strand
GGTATTGCGGCCCGTGAAGAAATCGCCTATGCGAAAGAGCATGGACTTAAGGTGATAGTTACGGATCATCATGATGTTCCCTTCGAGATACAAGAAGGAGAAAAGGTTCAGATTTTGCCACAGGCGGATGCGGTTGTAGATCCGAAACGGTATGATGATTATTACCCCTTTGACGGGATATGCGGTGCTGTCGTGGCAATGAAGGTTATGCAGGTGCTCTATGAGGATTTTGGATACGATTTATGTCAACCAGTCACGGAATATATTGAATTTGCCGCTTTTGCTACGGTTGGTGATGTTATGGAGCTCAAAGATGAAAATCGAATCATCGTAAAGTATGGCCTAAAGAGTATCAATAGTACTGAAAATCATGGTCTTAAGGCTCTTATAGAAGAAAATTCGATAAAAAAAGTGGAGACATATCATTTCGGCTTTGTATTGGGACCATGCATAAATGCTACGGGAAGGCTGGATACGGCTCTTAGGGCGGTGGCGCTTCTTGATGCAAAGACAAGCGAAGAAGCCATGAGAATAGCAAAAGAGCTTGTTGAGCTAAACAAAGAGCGAAAGGACATGACGGAGCAGGGAAAGACAGAAGCGTTTTCCATAATAGAATCCGCATCATGGAAGGATGATAAAGTTTACGTCGTTCATCTTCCGGATGTGCATGAAAGTATAGCCGGTATCATAGCCGGAAAGATCAGAGAAAAATACAACAGACCGGTGTTTGTTATAACAGGCACGGGAGAAGAGGTCAAAGGATCGGGAAGATCTATCGAAAACTATAACATGTTCGAGCGCATGAACGAGGTGAAAGACCTTTTTATAAAGTTCGGGGGACATCCAATGGCGGCCGGTCTTACCATGAAGAGCAAAGATATTGATGAGTTTAGAATAAGACTCAACGAAAACAGTGGTCTTTCGGATGAAGACATTGTCTATAAGCGGGTGATAGATGTCCCCATGCCTGTTGATTATCCGACAGAAGAATTCATAAAGGAACTGTCTTTGCTTGAACCTACCGGAAACGGAAATCCAAAGCCGGTATTTGCGGACAAGAATTCTGTCCTTCTTAAGGCTTCAAGGATGGGACGAGAAGGGAAATTTCTAAACCTTCTTGTGAAAACGGATTCCGGCAGAAGATTAAGGGCCGTGTCATTTCTTGATGCCGATGACTTTTTTGAGGAATATGAAAAAGCTTTTGGCAGAAGAGCGATAAAAGACGTAATGGACGGAAGGGGTACACAAAAGATTCGTTTTTGTTATTATCCGTCTATCAACGAATATCGGGGACAGCGTACCGTAGAGATAATGATACAGGCTTATCAGTTTTAAAAGGAAATGAGTTATGAATGGGATTGATAAGATCAAAGAACAGGTGATAGAGTGCGGGAAGGAGCTTCTTCAAAAGGGGCTTATCGCCCGCACGTGGGGCAATGTGTCCGCACGTATATCGGAAAAGGAATTTGTGATAACGCCCAGCGGGAGAGGTTATGACACTCTTACCTTAGATGATATAGTCACGGTGCGCATTAAAGATGAGTCCTATACCGGAGAAATCAAGCCTTCCAGTGAAAAGGGAATTCATGCAGCTGTATATGCCATGCATCCGGAAGCAAAGTTTATTATACATACACATCAGAACTTTGCCACAGCATTAAGCGTGCAGGGAGAAGGTAGTAGCGGATATGACGAAGGATACAGAGGTATTCTGGGGGATTTTGTTCCCTGTTCCGCGTATGCGTTATCCGGCACCAAAGCTATAAAGGCAAATGCCATAAAGGAAATGAAGGAACATCCTAAAAGCTGGGCTTTTCTTTTGAGAAACCACGGAGCGGTGATATTTGGCACAGACAAGGAAGATGCCATGAAAAAAAGCCTTGCGCTTGAAGAGGTATCCCAAAAACGTTATTTTGAACTTACCGGGATAAAGCCCACAAAGGTGAGTGACCCTTCAAAGATTCTAGAGAAGGAGACTCCCGAAGGTGCCTATGTACTTATAAAGACTCCCTTTGTCAAGCTCCTTAGTGCTTACGGCACCCAAAAGAGGGTATATGTGGATGACGAAGCTCAATATCTGGGAAATTCGGTCAGGTGCATCGGGGCCGATAAGCCTAAATCTCATATATACGGGGCTGTAAGACGATATAAAGCTGTTTATGTGGAGGGAAAAGGAGCAGTGGTGTTTGGGCCAAACATACAGGAAGCTGATGCTCTTCGGATGGTTCTGGAAAAAGGGGCTCTTTGTGCTTATCTTGCATTAAACACCGGCGTAGGGAAACCTGTGGATTTCTTTTCGGCAATAAAGGAACACAGATTTTATGTAAACTCATATTCAAAGCTTAAAGATCAGGGGAAATAATAATGAAAACAAATATGAAAATGATGAAAAAGTTTATAGTTTTTATTCTTGCGATTGTTATGATACTTCCGTTTACAATGCAGAATAATGTCAGGGCGGCGTCCGCCTCCGATACGGTATCCGTATCCGGCAGTAAATGGAACGGATATACTGTGGGCATAGATGCCGGACATCAGAAATACGGCAATTACGGAGTAGAACCTGTAGGCCCGGGAGCTTCTGTTAAAAAGACAAAAGTGACAGGCGGCACATCAGGAAGTTATTCCAAGGTTCCGGAATATAAGCTGACGCTTAAGGTGGCAAAAAAACTTAAAAAGGAGCTTGAAAGCCGTGGGTACAAGGTGGTAATGACGCGAACAAAGAACAACGTCAATATTTCCAATAAACAGCGGGCGCTTAAATTGAACAAAGAGTGTGATATTGCCATAAGACTGCATGCGGACGGAGCAACATCTTCTTCGGTAAGCGGTGCAAGTGCATTGTATCCAACTCTTAAGA
Organism: uncultured Eubacterium sp.; assembly: GCA_905236215.1. Classification (GTDB taxonomy): domain Bacteria; phylum Bacillota; class Clostridia; order Lachnospirales; family Lachnospiraceae; genus RUG14243. The sequence goes on along the minus strand of CAJOOT010000288.1, from coordinate 1,190 downwards.
ATCCTTATCTGTCCGATAAGATATCAAAAAAGAGTAAGAAGCTTTCAAACTGCATACTTAAGGCCTACTGCAAAAAAACAGGTATAATAAAACGCGGTCTTTCCGGTCGTGATGATCTGACCGGAACCAATTGGAGCACGATACCGGTAACTTTGATAGAATTGGGGTTTATGACTAATCGCTCGGACGACCTGTATATGTCTTCAAAGGATGGTATTAAGGCGATGGTAAAGGGTCTTGCAAACGGAGTTGACAAGTACTTTGGATTGTGAAAATTGCACAGAATATCTGCCCAAAAGACACCGAAAGTTCACTTGACGAATATAGGTTTTCCCAATATACTTTGACTTATGGCTAAGAAAGTAGCAAAAAACAGCAAGCTCAAAGTGATAGTGGCTATTGTAGCGGTGATACAGTTTATCATCGGAGCGGCACTTTTCATAGAGCTTATTTTTATGGATATACTACCGACACGATACCTTATCGCGTACGGTGTTTTTGTAGTGGCATTTTTTGTGATTGTCATGTTCTCTACCGGAAAGAAGAGGCTGTCTATAGTTTTTATGTGTCTTTCAATATTCGTGGCTTTTGTTATGGGCTTTTCGTTGAAAACGCTTATAAAACTTGATAACACAGTCCAGATTGCCTCTTCCCAGACGAATTCGTCAGAATCCACGCTGGTTGATGTGGTTGTCCTTGATGAAGATTCCGCGGAAGATGTGACGGATCTTGCGGGTTATGATGTCGGCTATGTGGATCAGGATGATACGTTAAACCTTGCGCTTTCCCTTTTTAAGGCGGATGTGGGTTCATCTGTGAACACCAGTACATATGAGGGAATTACCAGTGTTGCGCTTGCGCTTATCAACAAATCCGAAGGTGCTATTCTTATAGAGGATTCATATCTGAATATTTTAGGAGAAATGGATGATTTCTCCGTATTGAGTGACGGTATTCGGGTGGTAAAAACCTATGAGATTACATCTGACGGTGCCATGGAAGAGAGTACTGCAGATGAGGAACAGGAGATAAGCTCCGGCGAGAATTCCTTTGTTATGTATATCAGCGGTATAGATACCACCGGCAGCACCGCGGTTAAATCTCGAAGTGATGTCAATATACTGATGGTAGTTAACAGGGACACCGGAAAGATACTTCTTGTCAATACACCCAGAGATTATTATGTACAG
>CAJOOT010000287.1 GCA_905236215.1 uncultured Eubacterium sp. | reverse complement strand
CATCACCATGTGCGGCATGAGCGCATTGTTTGCCGCGTTGTTTGGTACTCCTCTTGCGGCTACCGTTTTCAGTATGGAAGTCATCAGTGTGGGAGTTATGAACTACGCGGCCTTTTTGCCTTGCGCCGTATCATCTGTCATAGCGGTTCGTATTGCCGGGTATTTTGACATGAGCGGTATGAGTTATCATATAGCCTCTGTTCCGGAGCTTAGCCTTCAGAGCGCTGCTCTTGTAGGGATTCTTGCCCTTATCTGCTCGATTGTCGGTATGTTTTTTATATGGTCGTTGAGAAAGAGCGGTAAACTGTTTTCGACTTATATCAGAAATCCATACCTTAGAGTTATAGTGGGTGGTGTCATTGTGATAGGTCTCACGTTTATCGTGGGTACCCGTATGTTCAACGGGGCGGGAACTGATACAATAGCGGCTGCATTTACCGGAAAGGTTGTCTGGTATGCATTTATACTTAAGATACTGTTTACCGTTGTCACTATGGGATCGGGCTTTAAGGGTGGAGAGATCATACCTTCGTTTTTTATCGGAGCCACACTGGGGAATCTGTTTGGTACACTTACGGGGATCGAGCCGTCTTTTACCGCTGCCGTGGGTATGATATGTGTTTTCTGTTCGGTGGTGAATTGTCCGATGGCATCTGTTATAATGAGTATTGAGCTTTTTGGAAGCATGGGTATATTGTTTTTTGCATTATCCTGCGGTATATGCTTTATAGCATCAGGGTATTACAGCCTTTACGGCTCTCAGGATTTTGTGTACTCCAAGGTGCCTATCAGTGACACCGATGACAGGAACATGGGAGTGCAGGCAAAAAAATGGAAAGAAATGTATACAAAGAGCTATAAACAATGAAGAATAAAACCCGAAAAAGACTCATATCAGAAAAAGATTGTTAAGGGGATTGCCGACGGTATAGACGAGTTTCTCGGACAGTAGAAAGGTGGTATCGAAAATGAAGAAGAATATAGGAGGCACGGGACTTAAAATAACAACGGCAGTGCTGGGAGCAGTACTTGTGGTGCTTATTGTCCTTATAGTGATGGTTTTTATCAGTTCGGGTGTACCGAGACTTTCACCTTCGGGTGATGTTTCAAGTGCCGATGCGGGTACACAGGAGAGCACATCCGAAGACACGGAGTATATTGATAACACATATGACGGTTTTGAAATTAAGAATACGTTGTCGGATTTAGAAAAGGAAAATGTCAATTCGGCGGATGAAGCCGAAGCCGCAGATGAATCCGATTATCTGTGGTATACGGCAGATACTGCTGTTATTACCGAGAACGATAAAGAAGATCTTCTTGAAAACACGGCGGATATTCCGGCCGAAAGCAATATATTCCAGATGGTCATCAATGAGATGTATGCCCGTCACGGATACAAATTCAAAGATGATGATATTCAGGATTATTTCAATTCCAAAGAATGGTATCAGGCTATAGAGAAGAAAACCAAAAATATGGACAAGATATACAAGAACATGAATGACATCGAAAAGGAGAATCTTACCATTCTCCAGGGATATATGGCTGAGTTGTCTGAAGAGGAGGGATTATAAGATGTTTTGCTACAGTTGCGGAAAAGAGAATCCCGATAACGCTAAATTCTGCAGAGCATGCGGCAAAATGCTTGTGCAGGTTGATATGTCTGAGACAGAGAAAACAATCAGGGAAGAACCGGTACAGGAAATGGATCAGACTTCCCTTACTCCGGCAAGACCCGTACGATCCATCAAAGATGTTCCGGTTTTACTCTGGGTAGTGCTTTCGGAAGCAATACTTATCGTCGTGGCGGTTGTGATTCTTGCGAACGTTCTTAATGCATTGAATGATCCATCAAAGGCAGCTTCGAGATATTTTGTCAGTCTTGTAAATGGAAATTATGAAGAGGCTTTTGATGAACTCGGACTTGAAGAAAGCGAGTTTATTGATGCCGATGGCCTGAAAGAATATTGCGCAGCTTACAATCTCGGACAGGTAACGGATTACACTGTTGATGAATACACCGGAGACTTCGGCTCTATGGACGGGATTTCGGATCTTTTCAGCGGTTTGGGAGATATGCTTGGAATAGATGATTACGGCATCGGAGATTTTTTTGAGCAGTACGAAGATGACAGTTCCTACAATTCCGAAACAGACAAGGTTTACATAATTTCATACAATACATCGGAGGGCGATAGTAACGAGTTTTATGTTCAGCTTCGGAAATCCGATGAAAAGAGCTTTCTTGTATTTGATAAGTGGAATGTAGTATCGGAAGGAGTCACGGTTTCGGATTATCATGTAATGGTTCCCTCGGGCGCAACCATCACACTTGACAAAGAAGAGGTCTCTGCGGCATATGTTACCACAGATACGTCTGATCTGTATTACTCAAGCCTGGTATCCGGCGGACAGGAGGATGAGTACGTTGTCTACAACTTCCCGGAGATATATGTCGGCAATCATACGATAACTGTAAACAGCGGAGAATATGATACCCTTACTCAGCAGGTGGTGGTAAGCAGCGATAATGATTTGGTACAGCTTACCGATCTCTCATACAGTCAGGATACCATGAAGAAGCTTCACGATCTGGCGGCCGAAAATGTTAAAAAGATCTATTCTGCCGCAGAAAGCGGACAGCCTTTCTCTGCAATTCAGGATCTGTTTACTACGGATACGGAGCAGCTTTCGCAGATAAGGCAGGATTATCAAAACCTTGTAAACAGCCTCTCCGAAGAGTCTATAAAGAAAATTACGATAAATAAAATATCTACGTCGTCATCCACGGATTCGCCCGGAATAAAAATGACTCTCGACTACACGGTAAATTATGAGTATAACTATTGGTGGTATGAGTCGAGCGAATTGCAAACCTATAACGGAACAAACGAGCTTGTGTTTAGCTTTGAAAATGTTGACGGAAAGTGGCTGCAAACAGACCTGGGAGCATCGACACTTTACTATTAAGAATTGAATTTTCTCAAGGGAAATAACCAGTATTAAAGATTATTATGAGCAAGGATTTTTACAGATTAGGTATAGATATTGGATCAACCACGGTCAAAGTGGCTGTTTTGGGAGAAGGGGATGAGATCCTCTTCTCTGATTATAAACGCCATTTTGCCAACATAAGGGAAACGCTTACCGACCTTATGGAGGAACTCGAAAAAGAGCATGGAGATATTGAGGTATCTCCGGTTATTACCGGCTCGGGCGGATTGACGCTTGCAAAACATTTAGAGATTCCCTTTGTCCAGGAAGTTATAGCTGTATCTTCAGCTCTAAAAGCCAGAGCTCCGCAGACGGATGTGGCCATAGAATTGGGTGGAGAGGATGCCAAGATCATATATTTCGAGGGCGGCAACATAGAGCAGCGTATGAACGGTATCTGCGCCGGCGGAACGGGTTCTTTTATTGATCAGATGGCTTCTCTTATTCAGACTGATGCCACAGGACTCAACGAATATGCCAAAAATTACAAGGCTATCTATCCTATAGCGGCTCGTTGCGGAGTTTTTGCAAAGACGGATATACAGCCTCTCGTCAATGAAGGGGCCACAAAAGAGGATCTTTCCGCATCTATTTTTCAGGCTGTGGTCAACCAGACCATATCAGGTCTTGCCTGCGGAAAACCCATCAGGGGTCACGTGGCATTTTTGGGAGGACCACTTCACTTCCTCTCAGAGCTCAAGGCGGCATTTATCCGTACACTAAAGCTTGATGACGAGCATGCCATTACACCTGAGAACTCTCATCTTTTTGCAGCTGTGGGTTCTGCATTGAATTATGAAAAAGATACCGACAGAAAGGTTTCCGATATACTTGATGTTCTTAAGGGTGATCTTAAGATGGAATTTGAGGTGGCCAGAATGGATCCGCTCTTTGAGAGCGAGGCCGATTATGAAAACTTCCAAAAGGAACATGCGGCATCATCGGTTAAAAAGAGTGATCTTTCAACCTATCGCGGAAACTGTTTTTTGGGTATAGATGCCGGATCCACCACTACCAAGGTGGCTCTTACAGGTGAGGACGGGAGCCTTTTGTATTCATTCTACAGTAACAACAACGGTTCTCCTCTAAAGACCAGTATAGAAGCCATAAAGGATATTTATTCCAAACTACCGGAAGGGGCAAGGATAGCATATTCATGTTCTACGGGTTACGGCGAGGCACTTATCAAAGCGGCTCTTATGCTTGATGAAGGTGAGGTTGAGACTATTGCGCATTATACGGCAGCAGCCTTTTTTGATCCTTCCGTAGACTGTATTCTTGATATAGGCGGTCAGGATATGAAGTGCATCAAGATAAAGGACGGTGCCGTAGATTCCGTACTTCTTAATGAGGCGTGTTCTTCGGGCTGCGGATCCTTTATCGAAACCTTTGCCAAGTCGCTGGACTATTCGGTTCAGGATTTTGCCAAGGAGGCTCTTTTTGCCAAGCATCCGATAGACCTCGGTACCAGATGTACGGTTTTCATGAACTCAAAGGTCAAGCAGGCTCAGAAGGAAGGCGCATCTGTGGCTGATATTTCATCGGGGTTGGCATATTCCGTTATCAAGAATGCGCTGTTTAAGGTTATTAAGCTCTCTGACCCCAAAGACCTGGGAGAAAAGGTTGTGGTTCAGGGTGGTACTTTCTACAATGACGCCGTTCTTCGAAGCTTTGAAAAGATAGCGGGCATCAGTGCTATACGTCCTGATATTTCCGGCATTATGGGAGCTTTCGGCTGCGCTCTTATCGCCAGAGACAGATACAAAGCCGGTACCGAATCCTCTATGCTTTCCATTGAGGAGATATCCAATCTGGAGTACGATACAAGGCTTTCACGCTGTAAAGGCTGTACCAACAATTGCCTCCTTACAATCAATCGCTTCTCGGGAGGAAGGCAGTTTATTACCGGAAACCGCTGTGAACGCGGTATCGGAAAACAAAAGAAAAAAGAAGACGAGGTGCCAAACCTCTTTGATTACAAGCTTAAGAGGATCTTCGACTATGAACCTCTTACCCGAGAGGAAGCGACTCGCGGCAGTGTAGGACTCCCGCGCGTGTTGAACTTCTATGAGAATTATCCGTTTTGGCATACATTCTTTACAAAGCTTAAGTTCCGCGTGGTACTTTCGCCCCTTTCCACCAGAAATATCTACGAGAAAGGCATAGAATCCATACCTTCGGAGTCGGAATGTTATCCGGCCAAGCTTGCTCACGGTCATGTTAAGTGGCTTATAGATGAAGGCGATGTTGACTTTATCTTCTATCCCTGTGTTCCTTATGAACGTGTAGAAGATGAGGGCTCGGACAACCACTACAACTGTCCTATCGTTACCAGCTATGCAGAGAATATCAAAAACAATGTTGATGAGATTACTTCGGGACAGGTGAGGTTTATCAATCCCTTTATGAGTTTTACGTCGGAAGATGTGCTCTCGGAACGTTTGTGCGAGGTTTTCAAACAAGAATTCAACATCGGAGCTTCGGAGGTAAAAAGTGCCGTTCACGACGGTTGGGAAGAGCTTGCCCGGGAGAGAAAGGATATGCTTATCAAGGGACGTGAGGTTTTGGCGTACCTTGAAGAGACCGGCAAACACGGCATAGTACTGGCCGGAAGACCATATCATATAGATCCGGAGATAAATCATGGCATACCCCAGCTTATTACATCATACGGTATAGCTGTGCTTACCGAGGACTCGATATCGGATCTTAATCCGGTAGAGCGTCCGCTCATCGTTTTGGATCAGTGGATGTATCATTCCAGACTTTACAATGCTGCAAACTACGTAAAGACACGTGAGGATCTTGATCTTATCCAGCTCAATTCCTTTGGCTGCGGGCTGGATGCTGTTACTACAGATGCGGTAAATGACATTCTCAGAAAGTCAGGAAAAATATATACCTGCCTCAAGATAGACGAGGTAAATAACCTTGGAGCGGCCAAGATCCGTGTAAGGTCCCTTCTTGCAGCCATCCGGGCCAAGATGGAAAAGCGCGAAGAGAGAACAATCAGAACCTCTGCCTTTGAGAAGACCATCTTTACCGAGCAGATGAAGGAGGAGGGTTATACCATAATTTGTCCGCAGATGTCACCTATTCACTTTGATCTGGTGGAGGCTGCACTTCGCGCCGGTGGTTACAATTTTGTGGTTTCTGATGTTTCGGACAGAGAAGCTATCGATACCGGACTGCGTTATGTAAACAATGATGCCTGCTATCCATCGCTCCTTGTGGTAGGTCAGATTATGACAGAAGTTTTGAGCGGAAAGCATGACCTTAACAAAACTGCCATAATAATTTCGCAGACCGGTGGCGGCTGCAGGGCATCCAATTATATCGGCTTTATCAGAAGAGCTTTGGCCAGGACCGGTCATGGAAATATTCCGGTTATTTCCGCAAACCTTGTGGGATTAGAGGATAATCCGGGCTTTAAGATCAATCTCGATCTGCTGAAGAGAGGTTTAAGTGCTTTATTCTGGGGAGATGTATTCATGAAGTGCCTTTACAGGATGCGCCCCTATGAAAAGGTAAAGGGCGCTGCCAATGCTCTCTATGATAAGTTGCGAGAAGAATGTAAAGATTTGATTAGGAGAGCAAAAGCTCCTACTTTCCGTGAATACAAAAAGATGTGCGTGAAAATTATTGAACAATTTGACGCATTACCCGTCAATGAAGAGGTTAAGCCCCGGGTTGGCGTGGTGGGTGAGATTCTCGTCAAGTTTCATCCCGGCGCGAACAACCATCTAGTGGAACTTCTCGAAAAAGAAGGAGCGGAGGCAGTGGTTCCCGATCTTGTGGATTTTTTCGCTTATTCTTTCTACAACGAGAACTTTAAAGCAGAAAACCTCGGTACTTCAAAGAAGTCCAAACGCCTGGCAAATCTTGGTATAAAGGCTATAGACTTTATCCGACGTGCCTCCACAAAAGCGTTTAAGAAGTCTAAACATTTTGAGCCGCCTGTCAGTGTCAAAAAGCTGGGAGAATATGCGGCACCGATTGTACAGCTCGGAAATATGACCGGTGAGGGCTGGTTTCTTACCGGCGAAATGATAGAGCTTATCAAGGGCGGTACCGAAAATATCGTATGCACTCAGCCCTTTGGCTGCCTGCCGAACCACATCGTTGGCAAGGGTGTTATTAAAAAGATACGTAAGATGTATCCCAAGTCTAACATCGTGGCTATAGATTACGATCCGGGAGCCAGTGAAGTAAACCAGCTTAATCGCATCAAACTCATGCTTTCTGCGGCCAAATGGCATATGACGTCAAATTGACAAGGATTAGTTTGAAAATATATAATTGTACCGAATCAAAAGATTTTGGAGACAGGTAATGCTTAATAAACTGGAAAAGAAAATAGGCAGGTATGCGATAAAAAACCTGCCGCTGGTGCTTATTATTACGTACGTGATAGGATACGTCCTGTCCATGGTGGGATCCGGGACGGCGCTTAATTATCTTTGTTTTTATCCTCCTGCTATCCTCCAGGGACAAATATGGAGGATTATCACATGGGTCATCATGCCGCCGGGTTCATTGGATATATTGACGATACTCATGCTGTTCATTTTTTATCAGTTCGGGTCATTGCTTGAAAATGCCTGGGGAGCATTCAGATTCAATTTATATATGCTCCTGGGTGTTGTATTGACGGCGGTGGGAGGCTTTGTAGCATATTTTATCAATCCTATGTTTTGCCTGACTATGGTTAATATGTCTACGTACTATATAAGTCTTTCGATATTCCTGTGCGTAGCGGCTTTCTTTCCGAACATGCAGGTGTTGCTGTACTTTATTATTCCCGTCAAACTCAAGTGGGCGGCTGCCATTCATGTTGCCTATATGGTTTTCAACTGCATCCGTGCCGCACAGAGCTACAACGCAGGTACATTTGTTATGATAATAGCCAGTCTTTTGAACTGTGCCATAATGATATACCTGGTCAGGCACGATTATTCGTCGCCCGGGCAGCAGTTTAAGGCGGCCAGACGCAGAGCCCAATATCAGAAAAAAGTTCGTGAGAGTGCAGCAAGTTCCATGCACAGAACCGCAGACGGAAAAATTACCAAGCACAAGTGCGCGATATGCGGACGCACGGAGCTTGACGGAGATGATCTGACATTCCGTTTCTGCTCCAAGTGCGAAGGGAATTACGAATATTGTCAGGAACATCTGTTCACCCATGTGCATATCAAGAAATAGAACATCGGAAGAGAGACCACGCAAATGGATACAAACGAAACTATATCTAGAAATTTTATTGAGAGGGAGATAGACAAGGATATCAAAGAAGGTAAGACCACTAAGGTGGTTACCAGATTTCCTCCCGAGCCCAACGGATATCTCCATATCGGACACGCAAAGTCCATACTCTTAAACTACGGACTTGCCAGAGAATACAAAGGCGAGTTCAATCTGCGTTTTGACGATACAAATCCTACCAAGGAGGATGTTGAATTCGTAGATTCCATAAAGGACGATATTAAATGGCTTGGCGCAAATTGGAACGGAGACATACATTATGCATCGAACTATTTTGAAAAGATGTATGAATGTGCCGTATATCTTATCAAAAAAGGTAAGGCATATGTATGTGATCTTACCGCCGATGAGATCCGGCAATACAGAGGCACCCTTTCCGAGCCCGGAAAGGAAAGTCCTTACAGAGACCGTACCATAGAAGAAAATCTTCGGCTTTTTGAAGAAATGAGAGCCGGAAAATATGCGGACGGAGAGAAGGTCTTAAGAGCCAGAATTGATATGGCATCGCCCAACATCAATATGAGAGACCCGGTCATATATCGCATCAGTCATATGACGCATCATAATACCGGTGACGAATGGTGCATTTACCCCATGTACGATTTTGCACATCCCATTGAGGATGCCATCGAGGGTATTACACACAGTATATGCACACTTGAATTTGAAGATCACAGACCCCTCTATGACTGGGTGGTTCAAGAAACAGATTGGGAAAATCCGCCCCGCCAAATCGAGTTTGCAAAGCTTTATCTTGACGGTGTGGTTACCGGAAAGCGTTACATTAAAAAGCTTGTGGAAGAAGGCATAGTGGATGGATGGGACGATCCCAGGCTTGTTACCATTGCGGCCTTGAGAAGACGTGGATTTACTCCGGAATCAATCAGAAATTTCATTGAGCTTTCGGGAGTATCAAAAGCCAATTCCACCAGTGATTATGCTCTTCTTGAATATTGCGTAAGGGAAGATATGAAGCCCGGACGATCAAGAATGTATGCTGTACTCGATCCAATCAGGCTTGTTATCGACAATTATCCTGAAGATCAGGTTGAGTACTTTGATGTGGTCAACAACGTTGAAAACGAGGCGTTAGGCTCCAGAAAGGTGCCCTTCTCAAAGGAACTTTATATTGAGCGGACAGACTTTATGGAAGAACCGCCCAAAAAGTATTTCAGGCTTTATCCGGGCAATGAAGTGCGTCTTATGAACGCATATTTTGTAAAGTGTGTTGATTACGAAAAAGACGAAAACGGCAATGTTACCGTTGTTCATTGTACATATGATCCCGCTACCAGATCGGATCTTAATTTTACTGAAAGGAAGGTTAAGGGTACCATTCATTGGGTATCTGCAGCACACTCTGCCAGGGTGGAGGCCAGACTGTACGAAAACCTTGTTATGGAAATAGACGGAAGCATCAAAAATGAGTCCGGCGATTACAACATCAATCCGGATTCGCTTACGGTATTAACGGATTGTCGGGTAGAGGCGTCATTGCTTGATGCAAAGCCTTATGATGCATTTCAGTTTGTAAGAAACGGATACTTTTCCGTGGATCCCAAGGATTCAAAAGAAGGGGCTCCCGTGTTTAACAGAGTCGTATCATTAAAGAGTTCATATAAGCCCAGCTAGTATGGAGGAAAGAATGGAACCAGGACATATTCAGGAAATGGAGTACGATGAAGCAGAAAAAGAAGTTCCGCTTCTTCTTCGAAAGAAGATAGACTGTCCTATCTGCGAAAGACAGTTTACGGGGCTTACCGTAAAGAGCGGAAAGGTGAGAAGGATTGGCACCGATATGGATTTAAGACCTATCAACAATCCGATGGATCCTATCAAATACGGCGTATATTCCTGCCCTTTCTGTGGGTATTCGGCATTGGCCAAAAATTTTGATATGCTTACCGGAGCGCATAAAAAACTCATAAGAGAAAAGGTGGCGCCCAATTACGTTCAGAAGGATATGGAGGAGCCGGACGCCTTCAGTTATGACGATGCTATTACGGTGCATAAACTTGCTATTATCAGCAATGCTGCCAAGCTGGGAAGAGATTCGGAACGCGCCTATCTGTATCTGCTTCTCGGATGGCTCTGCAGAGGCAAGGCTCAGATGATAGAGCGCTTTGAAAAGCAGGCGGCGGAAGAAAATGGTGAGCCTGAGCCGGCGGCGGCCGTCAATGCGATAGGAGAAGGCGCCACGGAACCGCAAGCTGTAAGCTGCTATAAACAGTCCTTTGATTACTTGGCCAAAGCACGTGAGATATTTATGCTGGCAGAGGCAAAAGAGACACCGCCTTTCTGCGGCCTGGATATTCCAACCACAGAGTATCTTATAGGCGCGCTTGCATATGAGACCGGAAAATATGATCTGGCAATGCAGATGTGTTCCCGCACTCTTATAGGAAAAGCGGTTTCCCGACAGTTAAAGGACAGAGCTTATGATCTGAAAAATCTCCTAAAGGAAAAGAAAGCTCAGATGAATGAGGAACAGGCAGAATAACAATGTGTTTTAAGGCATTAGGGAGGAAGAGACCATGAAGAACGATATTATCTTTACGATAGGACGTGAATACGGGTCGGGAGGACGAGCTGTAGGCGAGCTTTTGGCCAAGGATCTCGGGATTCCCTTTTATGACAGGGAGCTTTTAATTGAAGCAGCGAAGGATTCCAGCTATTCAGAGGAAATATTAAGAACACTGGATGAGCAGCCTATGCGCAGTATGCTGTATTCGATAGCCATGGGGACGACTACATCCTTTAGCGGAGCCAATATGCCGATTTCGGTTCAGGCTTTTCTTGCTCAGCTTCAAACCATTCAGCGCCTTGCGGATGAAAACGGATCTTGTGTTTTTGTCGGAAGATGTGCTGATTATGCCTTAAGAGAACGTGACAACGTTATAAGCGCATTTATCTGCGCCGACAAGAAGAAGCGAATTGCTAATATTATGAGAACGGATAATGTGGGTGAGGAAAAAGCGGCCGTCATTATGAAAAAGATTGATAAGAGCAGATCCAGCTATTATAATTACTATACCGAGCGAAGATGGGGAGCTGCCTCAAATTATGATCTGTGCATCAACAGCTCCAAAGTATCGGATGAGGCTTGCGTTGAACTGATCAAAAAATATGCTGGTATAGTATAAGTATAACGGTATTTGTTGGATAAAGGGTTAATAATGGGAAAAGTATTGACGCAGGATCTAAGACCGGGTATGAAAGTCGAAGCGGACATCTTCAATGATGAAGGCAAGATGATTGTACCTCAGGGTACGGTGCTTACGGACAACATCATAACCAGACTCGCATTTCATTCTATTGTGATGGTGCAAATAGTGGGCGAGGGCATGAGCGATGAGGAATATTTTGCTTCTCAGGAAGAAAATCAGCCTTCCAATGATTCGTATTTTGCGATGCTCCGTACCACTTCGGAATTCAAAGAATATAAAAGGGATTTTGATAAATCTACTGCGGATTTCAAGGATAGATGCAACTCTATAGTCTCCGAGAATTCACCCATCGACACCCAAGAGATGCTTGATATGGTGGGCGACCTTTTGAACATGGCTCAAAAGAAAACCGGCTTTTATGATATGCTCCATTCTATGAGAGATTACGATGACGAGAGCTATGCACATTCTATCAATGTTTCCCTTATCACAAATGTATTTTGCCATTGGCTCAAGATGAGCCAGGAAGAGATAGATTTAGCCACTTTGTGCGGCTTGTTCCATGACATCGGAAAAACAAAGGTACCCCGGGATATTTTAAGAAAGAGTGGACGTCTCACCGACGACGAGAGGCAGATTATCCAGCGTCATACAGTGGATGGCTTCAGAGCCCTGCAAAATCAAAATGTAGATGTTCACATCAAGAACACTGCACTCATGCATCATGAAAGATATGACGGCAGTGGCTATCCACTCGGAATCAAGGGAACGCAGATTGATCCCTATGCCAGAATAGTGGCCATAGCAGATGTCTATGACGCTATCACTTCTCCCAGAGTATACAGGGCAGCGCTGTGCCCGTTTACGGCAATAGAAATATTCGAGGATGAGGGGCTTCAGAAATACGATGTTCATTTTATCATGACATTTTTGCAGAATGTTGTCTACACATATGTGCAGAGGCCTGTCCGTCTGTCAAACGGAGAGGTGGTTCGTATAGTTGAAACAAACCCCAATGCATACTCTCGTCCGCTGGTTCAGTCGGATCATGGATTCTATGATCTTAGAGAACACAATGATCTGCATATAACAGAAGTATTATGACACTTGAAATGCACCGTCAAATCGTCAGTTTGAGGGTGCATTATTTGTGCAAAATAACAACGATTTTAAGTCTTATCTCAAAACTTTGTGAAACAAATACTTTTTCTTGACAAATGTGTTGAATTTTGCGTATCATATTCTTTAGTCGGACGGGTTTTTGAACCCGGTTCATTCAAGTGTACTTCCCGACCCGAAATCGGCCGGGCGCACATAATTTTTATATTTCAGGAGGTATTTGAACAATGGCAACAAACTTTTTACCGACAGATCTCAGCAGCATCTTTAGCGTAAGCGGAAAGACTGCAGTTGTATTCGGTGGTGCAGGCGGACTTGGAAACGCACTTGCAAGAGGTCTTGCAGCATTCGGTGCGAACGTAGTTATCTCTGCTCGTAACGAGGAGAATCTGAAGAAGGGCGTTGAGAAGATTCAGGCTGATGCAAAGGGCGGCGAAATCACCTATTGTGCAGCTGACGCTTGCAAGGTAGAAGACATCGAGAAGGTTAAGAAATTCGCAATTGACAAGTTTGGCAGTGTTGAGATTCTTGTCTGCTCACAGGGCTTCAACAGAAAGCATGACATCGTAGAATTCGATATGGCTGACTGGCAGGCTATGTTCGATACGAACGTTACTTCTGTATTCAACTGCGTACGTATTTTCGGTACATACATGAAGCAGGAAGCTAAATACGGAAAGATTGTAGTTGTTACATCTGTACGTGATCAGATCGCTACATTCCCGGGCGGCGGAAACGCAGGTTACTGCGCTACCAAGGGTGCCCTTACTTCCATCATCAAGCAGGCAGCTACCGAGCTTGCACCGGAAGTTACTGTAAACGGCATTGGACCGACAGTTACACTTACTCCGATGATGGAATCAATAGTTCCGAAGCAGGCTCAGGAAGTTTCTATTCCTGCAGATCATCCGCTTGGACGTATGGCTAAGCCGGAAGACATTATCGGCGCAGGCGTATATCTTTGCTCCGAAGCATCCTGCTACCACACCGGACAGGTTCTGTATCCGGACGGCGGACTTCTTTGCAAGGGTTGATAAGGTCCTAAAAAACGAGACTGTTTATAAGAATCGTACAGGATTGTTACCCAAGAGGTATTTAGTTTAAATTTAAAATGACTGCCCCCTCGGTAGAGATAAGGTCTCAAGAGGGGTGCAGCCGTTTTTGCGGTTAAGGGATAAGTTGTGAGAGTTTTACAGCTTTGTCCGACCAAAAGTAAGAACATTGTTCATTACTCCGGAGAATGTCTGCTACAATTTATGCAGATGTTGCATAGGTTTTTTGTAAAATCGGCATAACAGAGTATTAGAGCCGATATTAAATTGGGATATTAAGAAATATCAATAATAAATAAAAACAAACGAAAGGAAGAAACTGTCTTATGATGTTCAACAAATTAGCCTCGAAAGAGGAAATCAAGGCAAAGTTCTTTGACGGAATGACCCTTATGGTCGGCGGTTTCGCCACCACGGGAGTTCCCCGTATGCTTATCGACCTTGTTGTAGAGAGCGGAGTTAAAAACATCAAGCTCATCTCAAACGATGCGGGAGATCCCGATCTTTGCCAGGGTCGTCTGTATCACGCAGATCTTGTAAGCGAGTGCTGGCACTCACACGTAGGTCTTAACCCTGAGTTCGGAAAGATGTACGAGGAAGGAAATCACTTCAACCTTCACATCACACCTCAGGGTACTCTTGTAGAGAAGATTCGTTGCGGCGGTGCCGGTTGCGGCGGTGTGCTTCTTCGTGCAGGAATGAACACCAACAATGACTTCGAGAATGATACTACTCAGCGTGAGAAAGTAACCGTTGACGGCAAGGAGTGGTTCATAGAGAAGCCGCTTCACGCTGATGTTGCACTTGTACGTGCACGTCGCGCTGACTACATGGGTAACCTTACTTACAGAGGAACCATGGAGAACTATAACTCAGTAATGGCCATGGCTGCTGATTGCACCATCGTTGAGGCCGACCACATCTGTGATATTGAGGAGCTTTCTCCCGATATCATCAAGACTCCCGGCGTATTTGTAAACATGATTCTGGATACCCAGAAGCAGTACATCTAATACATGCCGCGTAATCAGGATTAATTTTGAGTTATTTTTACAGGCATTTATCAAATATTCTTAAGGAGGATATATAAGTCATGGCAGAAATTAAGCAGGGCACGGGTAAAACCCGTGAAGATAAAGAGGCTATGGCCAGAAGAATCGGAGCTTTCTTCGAGCCGGGTGACGTTATCAACCTTGGTATCGGTGCACCCCTTCTGGTTTCAAACTATGTAGCAGACGGCGTTCTTATCCATACAGAGAACGGTTGTGTAGGTATGGGAACTCAGATTTCCCGTTCCGATCCCGACATTCCCGCGAGAACTCAGCTTGAGTCTTTCTCAAATGCCGGTGGAACACCCTTCCTTCCCGTACCGGGAGCAATGGTGTTCTCGCACGTAACCAGCTACGCCCTTATAAGGGGTGGTCATCTCGCAGGTACTGTTCTCGGAGCTTTTGAGGTTTCTGAGACAGCTGATCTTGCTAACTGGTACATCAAGGGCAACTTCGCCGGAATGGGTGGAGCTATGGACCTTTGCCAGGCTAAGAGAGTAATCGTTCAGACCACACACTGCACTAAGAACGGAGATCCCAAGATTCTTCACAAGTGCACGCTTCCCCTTACTTGCAACGGTCTTATCACCGACATAGTAACAGAGCGCTGCTGGTTCCAGTTTGTAGATAAGAAGCTTGTTCTTCGCGAAATCCGCGAAGGATACGATCTTCAGAATATCAAGGATAACACCGAAGCTGACTTCACCGTAGCTGATGATCTCAAGACTGACGTGGTATTCTAATATTGTATCGACATATCATATATGGCCCTCCGGGGAGGAGGGCCGCTTTTAAGCTCTAGATAGTCAAAAAATTAACGTTCTATAGAAAAGGAAGTCCGATGAACGAAACGATTACAGAAGAAGAAAAGCTTCGTGATGAGATTGAAAAGGTCATAGATGAAAATATCAACCCCAAGCTGATGGAACACAAAGGATTCATTGAGCTGGTGGATGTATTTCCCGACGAGAGAGCCGCTACCGTCAGGTTTCGCGGAGCCTGTTCGGGGTGCTATGCCATAGATGATACGCTCAAGAACACCGTACTTCCCGCAATCAGGAAACACGTGAAGCAGATTCGTCACGTTGAGATAGACAATGACCTGGATGATGATGTCTGGGAAATGGCAAAAAGTCTTTTTACAAACAAATCCTAATCGATAGAACATATTTTTTACCAAATCAAGACCAGGAGGAAAGCAGATGTTTGATAAAAAACATGAAATGATCAGAAAATTGGCAAAAGAATTTGCCGAGACCGAAATCGAACCGGTAGCGATCGATGCTGACGCCACAGGAGAATATCCCAAAGAACTTTGGGAAAAGGTTGCGCGCTACGGATTCACCGGTATCACGATCCCGAAGGAATACGGTGGAATGGGCGGAGATTATAAGTCTCTTGTTATCGCTATGGAAGAGTTTGCTTCCAAGGATGTATCCGCCGGTTCATTCCTTATGAGCAACTCACTTTCGGGTGCTCCGTATCTCTACTTTGGTACGGAAGAGCAGAAGCAGAAGTATCTTAGACCGCTTGCAGAAGGAAAGACAATCGCTTCATTCGGTCTTACAGAGCCCGGCGCCGGCTGCGATTCGGGTTCGGTTTCTACTACAGCAGTAGAGGATGGAGATTATTATATCCTTAACGGACGTAAGACTTTCATCACCATGGCTCCTCTTTGCGATTATGCTGTTATCTTTGCAAAGACTGACATGAAGGCAGGTACCCGCGGTATTACTGCATTCATCGTAGAGAGCAAGTGGGAAGGCTTCTCCACAGGAAAGCCGGAAGTTAAGATGGGTATTCACGCTTCTGTTACCTCAGATATCATCCTTGAGAATGTACGCGTTCCGAAGGAGAACATCCTTGGCAAGGTTGGCAAGGGCTTCAACATCGCTATGGAGATTCTTGATGCAGGTCGTGTGACGGTTGCAGCTCAGTCTCTTGGTGCTGCAAAGGGTGCTCTTGACTGTGCCGTTGCATATTCCAAGGAGCGTGTACAGTTCGGCAGACAGATCGCCAAATTCCAGAACACGCAGTTTACTATCGCAGATATGGCTACCAAGGTAGAGGCTGCACGTCAGCTTGTATATTCTGCAGCTGATAAGCTTGACAATCATCAGAAGGTTACTACGGAAGCTGCTATGGCCAAGTATTATGCTTCTGAGACTGCAGTTGAGGTGGCAAACAAGTCACTGCAGATTCACGGCGGTTATGGTTACATGAGGGAGTACGCTATCGAAAGAATTTACAGAGATGCGCGCATCCTGCCGATCTACGAAGGTACATCAGAGATTCAGAAGCTTGTTATCTCTCGTAATGTACTTGCTGACTAATGGAAGGAGGATCAGATGAATATTTTAGTTTGTGCAAAACAGGTTCCCAATACCAAGAATGTTACTACCGATCCCGAGACCGGTCGTATCAATCGTGAGGGAGTTGAATCTATATTGAATCCGGATGATGCCAACGCTCTTGAGGCAGCCCTTGAGATCAAGGACAAGGATCCGGAAAACGTACACGTTACCGTTATTTCCATGGGTCCGGATCAGGCAAAGGACATGCTTATAGAATGCATGGCCATGGGTGCTGATGATGCCATCCTTCTTTCCGACAGACGCTTCGGCGGATCTGATACATGGGCTACATCTAATGCTATTGCAGCAGGTATGGCCAAGTACAACAAGGAAATGGGAGGATTCGACCTTATTCTTGGCGGTCGTCAGGCTATCGACGGTGATACTGCACAGGTAGGACCGCAGATTGCCGAAAAGCTTGGTGTACCTCAGGTTACCTATGCTCAGAAAATCGATATTGACGGCAAGAAGGTGACTGTACAGCGTCAGCTTGAGGATGGATATGAGACCATCGAGATCAATATGCCCTGCATGATTACATGTGTTAAGGAGCTCAACACTCCGCGTTACATGAACATCGGACGTATTTACGATGCTTTTGAACAGCCTGAGCGTATCAAGACTTGGACATTCGATGATGTAGAGATCGAGCAGGAAGAGACAGGCCTTAAGGCATCTCCCACCAACGTGTTTACTTCCTTTGCACCGGCTCCCAAGGGCGCAGGCGTTATGCTTGAGGGTACCGATCAGGAAATGGTTGATGCGTTGATGAACAGTTTGAAAGAAAAGCATTACATTTAATCGCGAAGGAGGTCTAACATGGCTAGAGTAGAAGATAAAAGCGCCTGGAAAGGCGTATGGGTATTTGCCGAGCAGCGTGACGGAAAGCTCAATAACGTTGCCATCGAACTTTTAGGTGAAGGCAGGAAACTCGCAAATGATATCGGAACAGAGCTTTGTGCCCTCCTTATGGGAGAAAATATTTCTTCCATGAGCGATGAGCTTATTGCTTACGGTGCCGATAAGGTATATGTTTGCGACAATCCGCTTCTCAAGAACTATACTACGGATGCTTACACCAAGGTT
>CAJOOT010000286.1 GCA_905236215.1 uncultured Eubacterium sp. | reverse complement strand
GTATTCTCGGAAAGAGCCAATGTAACAAACTCAGAAAGCTCTGTATTTTCATTTTCTCTCAGGTCTTTTGCGTCTTTGGAAAGTTCTGCCTTAAATACACCTTCGCTCTGCGGCGAAAAAATGACCTGACCATCTTCGTTAATCACACAAAGGAAACCGTTTTCAGAAGCCTTTTGATTGACATAATCCGATATTGAATCAAGGAAAATATCGGCTCCCACCACTGCCACAAGCTCTCCGTTATGATAAACGGGAGCAGCACAAACAAGTCCCGCTGTCCCTGTGAAGGCATCCAGCTCAACTCCGGTAAATATAAGTTCTCCGGCTTCTGTAGCCTTTATATACCAGGGACGTGTGGAAGGATCAATATGGATTACATCACCGTTTTCATCAAAATATGAAGCCGCTTTGTTATCTGCCATGATCGTAAAACCGTCAACGGTGGATATAAACAAGGAACTTAGTCTTGAAGAATTGGAATATCCGGATAAAATTGTATCCTTCATATTGGACACCACTTTTAAATATTCCGAAGTATCGGCATCAGCTCCCTCTTTTGTAAAAAGCTGAACTGAAGCCTCACCATCATTTGAAGCATCAGGCGGGTCAACTGTCTGTGTGGTGTAGCTGTCGGCATTTTCAAACAAACCCGTAGCAATTGACCGCAATGTGGAGACATCAGAGCTGACATCAGCAAACAGATCATCCGCTATATATGCCTGAAGGGATGTGGTCTGCTCCATGGTATTGTCTATAACAGTTTCCATTGTCTGAGTCGAAACCTCATCTATGGACTTCTGCTGTGCATCGCTCACTTCTACAACCGTCTGTGAAATATTATTTATCATGAATACACTGACAACAACAAACACAGCCACCATGGCTATAATAAAAATAAGTACAAGATTTACTATCTTCTGCTGCAATCCACCGATTTTAAATCCTTTGATAATTTTCATAAGGTTCTCCCCCTTGTAAAAATAGTTCATATCATATTATATAGTATATCCCTACTATTAAAAGAGTGTAAGTAAGATATTAAAAAAACATATCACACCGGTACCAATCTCCTGATATTCTCCGGATTTTTATTCATTTTTATGCGTATTATCTTGTATTTTCCGCAAGCTTTATGTAAAATTGTTAATGGTGTAACAATGTAATTTTTTTATACTATCACATTCAGGGAGGTACTAACATGGCAGTAAAAGTAGCTATCAACGGATTTGGAAGAATCGGAAGACTTGCATTCAGGCAGATGTTCGGCGCAGAGGGCTTTGAAATTGTGGCTATCAACGATCTTACCAGCCCCAAGATGCTTGCACATCTTTTGAAATACGACAGTTCTCAGGGGCGTTATGCTCTTTGTGATAAGGTTTTTGCCGATGATGATTCCATCACTGTAGATGGAAAAAAAATCACAATATATGCTGAGCCGGACGCATCAAACCTCCCCTGGGGAAAAATCGGTGTTGATGTAGTTCTTGAATGCAGCGGTTTCTATACCTCAAAGGAAAAGGCATCCGCTCACATCAAAGCGGGCGCAAAACGTGTAGTCATCTCCGCTCCTGCCGGAAATGATCTTCCTACCGTAGTTTACAACGTAAATCATCAAACCCTTAAATCCGATGATAATATCATTTCTGCAGCTTCATGCACTACGAATTGCCTGGCTCCGATGGCTGATGCTCTTAACAAATACGCGCCCATCCAGTCCGGCATTATGTGCACAATACATGCATATACAGGCGATCAGATGACTCTTGACGGTCCGCAGAGAAAGGGCGACCTTCGCCGTTCACGCGCAGCTGCGGTAAATATCGTACCAAACTCCACAGGAGCTGCCAAAGCCATCGGACTTGTTATACCGGAACTTAACGGAAAACTCATCGGCGCAGCCCAGCGTGTACCTGTACCCACAGGCTCCACAACCATTCTTACCGCAGTGGTAAAGAAGGCCGATGTTACCGTAGAAGGTATCAACGCGGCAATGAAGGCTGCTTCCAATGAATCCTTTGGCTATAATGAAGATCAGATCGTATCCTCCGATATCATCGGCATGACATACGGTTCACTCTTTGATTCCACACAGACCCTGGTATCTCAGATTTCGGATGATCTCTACGAGGTACAGGTAGTTTCATGGTACGACAACGAAAACAGCTATACCAGCCAGATGGTTCGTACCATCAAGTATTTTGCTACAGTGTAATATGCTAATACACGGTTTGCCCTTTTACTAAATTTAAAAAGGGCAGCCGTTTTTTTAATGAAAAATATCTTATTCGGAGGCAAACATGCTAAACAAAAAAACAATTGACGACATACAGGTAAAAGGAAAACGGGTTCTTTTGAGGTGCGACTTCAATGTACCGTTAAAGGACGGAGTAATCACAGATGAAAACAGACTGACCGCTGCACTTCCAACTATCAAAAAGCTAAACGACGACGGAGCAAAGCTTATTCTCTGCTCTCACCTCGGAAAACCAAAGGGAGAACCCAAACCGGAGCTTTCTCTTGCCCCGGTAGCAAAGAGGCTTTCCGAACTTCTTGGAAAAGATGTTAAATTTGCTCCTGATGACAACGTAACGGGCGACAACGCAAAGGCCGCCGTTTCTGCCATGTCTGACGGCGATATTGTATTGCTTGAAAATACACGTTACCGTGCGGAAGAGACTAAAAACGGAGAGGAATTCTCAAAGGATCTTGCCGCCATTTGCGACATATATGTCAATGATGCTTTCGGTACCGCACATCGTGCTCATTCTTCCACAGAGGGCGTAGCAAGACTTGCGAAAGAGACAGCCGTAGGTTATCTTATGCAAAAGGAAATTGATTTTTTGGGCAATGCAGTGGAAAATCCGACCCGTCCTTTCGTAGCCATCTTGGGTGGCGCAAAGGTAGCTGATAAGCTGAATGTTATCTCAAACCTTCTCGAAAAATGCGATACTCTTATCATAGGGGGTGGCATGGCCTACACCTTTATCAAAGCCAAAGGCATGGAAGTAGGCACATCCCTGGTGGATAATGAAAAAATTGATTACTGCAAAGAGATGTTGGACAAAGCCGAAAAATCAGGAAAGAAGATTCTTCTGCCCATAGACACCGTTGTTGCAAAATCATTCCCTGATCCCATAGACGCGCCGTTGGACGTGAAGACCGTTTCATCCGATTTCATTCCTTCCGATATGATGGGACTTGATATCGGTGAAAAGACTGCAGAGCTCTACGCAGGCGAGGTCAAAAACGCCAAGACAGTAGTTTGGAACGGACCCATGGGTGTATTTGAAAACCCGACACTTTCAGCCGGCACCAAGGCCGTAGCCAAGGCATTGGCCGATACTGATGCTACCACTATCATTGGCGGAGGTGATTCTGCTGCAGCCGTCAACCAGCTTGGATATGGCAATCAGATGACACATATTTCCACCGGCGGCGG
>CAJOOT010000285.1 GCA_905236215.1 uncultured Eubacterium sp. | reverse complement strand
TCCGCTTAATAATCTGGTAACAAATCCGTTCACTTGGATTCCTCCGTAATATTTCCAAAGCGTCTGTCTCTTCGGGAATATTCTTTAATAGCATTTTCTAAATCCTTACTTGTAAATGCAGGCCAGGGAACATCCGTAAAATACAACTCTGCATACGAAAGCTGCCACAAAAGATAATTCGAAAGTCTCATCTCTCCCGATGTACGTATCAATAGATCCGGATCCGGAATACCGGCAGTATACAGATATGACGAAAACATATCCTCGGTAATATCATTTTTTTCTATTCTGCCGGTTTCCCTGTCCTCGACAATTCTATTTACCGCATGAACAATTTCGTCTCGGCTTCCGTAATTCATGGCAATGATCATTGTCAGACCGGTATTATCTTTTGATGATTCTTCAGCAATACGGATGTTTTCCACAAGTTTATCACCCAAGCTGTTTCTGTCGCCTATAACAAGCATACGCACATTGTTCTTTTTGCAGATTTTTACAGCCTTTTTGGTGTATTCCACAAAAAGGTTCATGAGCTTTTTAACTTCAGCATCCGGTCTCTTCCAGTTTTCTGAAGAAAATGCATAAAAGGTAATATAATCAATGCCCATCTCGCCGGCTACGCGACAGATATTTTCAACATTTTTGGCGCCCTGAACATGACCGATATTTCTTGGCAAACCATGTGATTTTGCCCATCTGCCGTTGCCATCCATTATAATGGCTATATGTTTAGGGATTTTGAGATTGTTCGTAGAATCATTACTCATAAGCATCAAACAGGGGGCACCCATCCGCACCCCCGATCAAAAACGTTATAAAACAAATCAAACAGACATTACTTCCTTGATCTTCTCTTCTATAGCACCATCAATGTCTTTGATGTATTTGTCTGTGAGCTTTTGGATATCATCCTGAAGATTGCTCTCTTCGTTCTCTGAAATCTCACCGGCTTTAACCGCCTTCTTAATGGACTCGTTGGCATCCCTTCTGATGTTTCTGACGGCAACTTTCGCGTTTTCACCTTTTTTACGGACTTCCTTGGAAACCTCTTTACGCCTTTCTTCAGTCATTTCCGGAAAAACAAGTCTGATGGATTTTCCATCATTGGTGGGATTGATTCCAAGTTCACTGGTAAGCAGAGACTTTTCGATTTCTTTTAACATACTGGGTTCCCAGGGTGTAATCTGAATAATCCTGGCTTCCGGCACAGCAATATTAGCAACCTGCTGGATAGGTGTTGGCGCACCGTAATAATCCACGGTAATCTTATCAAGTACATGTGGATTGGCTCTGCCGACTCTTATACTGCCGAACTCTTCATCCATATTTCTTATAGACTTTTTCATTTTATCTTCGTAAACGTTAATATCCATGATATCCTCCGCAAAATTACTAATCAACCGAAATAACGGTACCTGTAAAAGAACCGATAATGCTCTCTGTAATACCGTCCTTTTCGTTAAGCCCAAAAACATACATGGGCATTTTATTCTCAAACGCCAACACCGAAGCCGCAAGATCAATAACCCCAAGCCTCTCATCTATAACCCGGGAGATGGGAATTTCATCGTATTTACGGGCGTCAGAATTTTTTGCCGGATCACTGTCATATACTCCGTCTATGGACTTGGCGAGATAAATGGCATCCGCCTCCATCTCTATAGCTCTTAGCACGGTAGCTGTATCTGTAGAAAAATACGGATGTCCTGTACCTCCGGCAAAGAAAACGACATATCCCTGATCGAGAGCATCCATCACCGCATCCTTTGAGTATACCAGAGTAATATCTCCCATAGCATATGGCGTAAACACCTTGGTCTTAAGACCTATGCTCCTAAACACCTCCGAAACATACACGCAGTTCATGACAGTAGCGAGCATTCCGATCTGATCGGCCTTTGTACGTTCAATGGAATCAGAAGACCTTCCTCTCCAAAAATTTCCACCTCCGGTAACAATACCGATACGCACACCGCTATCACAAACTTTTTTTACCTGAAGGGCAACGTCTCTAACGGTTCCTTCATCAAAACCTGTATGCTTATCTCCGGCAAGTGCCTCACCCGAAAGTTTAAGAAGGACAGATTTCATATCAGCCTTCGTCCTTTCCAAAAACATCATCTACATTGATATCTGAATATGCCTGTGAACAGAAGCCTTCAATAACAGCACCGTTATTGATCTGCACCGACTTGGATTTGATATTTCCGACAATAACTGCAGTAGTATCAATGATAACCGGACCCTTAACATCAAGATCACCCTTAACGGCACCTGCAATAACGGCACTTGTGGCAATAATATTGCCAACAATAACGCTTCCGTTGCCAACCTTTACAGAGCCTTCGGAATGAACCTCTCCATTTACATGCGCAGAGTCAGCAAAGAACTCTTTTGCGGTGGAGTTACCTTTGATCTTTCCGGATATAACCATTTTGCCGTTGGTCTTAACATTTCCGTTAATAACGCCGCGAAGTTCAACAGAGCCAAGTGATTCAAGATCTCCGGTAATTGTCATACCCTTTGTAATGACAGCCATTTCGTCATCGTTTTCGGTCTCACCAAAGATCTTCTCAATGTCAATGGGTGTCTCGGGCTCAAACTTAACCGGTTCTCCGTAAAACTGTACGTTTGAATCTTCTGTATGTGTTTCTGTAGTAACTTCTTCCGTGATTTCGTTTGTGTCGCTCATAGCATCCTCCGTATTTTCGTTCAAATCATCTGTATTATCTGTTTCATTTGAAGCTTCATCAGGAACTGTTGCATCATATGAATCAGCAGTAAATGTGTCCACACTTTCATCTGACAAAGTCTCATCATTTGCTGCCTCTTCTAATGTATCAACTTCTTCCGCTACATCTTCTGTACTATCCGTATCAGCACCTGTTTCGTCCGAATTTGCCTTGGCAGCACTCTCGAAAAGTCCTGTAGACTCTGTATTGAGTTCATTGTTCAGCGCTTCAAGATTTGCGTTGAATTCTTCTGTATCGAACGTATTGACCATAAGATCCTCGTCGTCCTCCTCAAAAGCTTCGCTGTTTTCTGCTCCCGGCACAAGATCATCAAGTGCCTCGGAGAAGTCTTCCTTAAATTCTTTGAAAAATCCCATTCTTTACCTCCGCATTATAATAGATTTTCGATTCAGTCTTTTTCTGCTATATCGGAGCTGACATGCTGTACCAAAGGAGTATCTTCGGTAATCGGTAATATGTCAGCATCACGTTCTTTAAGTTTTTCTATAAGAGAACCAAGTGCCTTTACAGTAGTGCCCTTGGCATTTTGATCATGAAGCAAAACAACGGCGGTTTCATATTTTCCAATATCCGCCATAACGCTTTTTATAACGTCTTTTTTTGTATAGGACTGGCTTGTGGCATCTCCTCCCACCACGTTCCAGTCAATATAGGTGATACCCGCGTCATTCAGATATGCGATAAGATCCTTCATATCCGCATTAGATACCGAATTGGAACTGCCTCCCGGAAAGCGGAACAGCCACGGTCTAAGACCGGTAACGCTTTCTATAAGATCCTGTTCTTTAGTAATCTCACCGGCAAACGATTCAACCGATTCGTATAGCGAATTGTACTTGTGCGTATAAGAATGCATGGCCAGTGTGTGACCACGTTCTACAATCTGTTTGTAGTATTCCTTATATGTTTCATCTTCCGTACCGATCACAAAGAAAGTCGCCTTGACGCCATATTGATCCAATATGTCAAGGATTTCTCCCGTATTGTCCGATGGACCATCATCAAATGTAAGATATATATTCTGATGGGCATTTACGCCGTATTCTATCTTATCATCAGCACTCGAGGCATCGCCGGAAGCCGAAGAATCATCCGAGGATGAAACATCCGATAAAGAAGCTGCTTCTTTTACTGTAATTGCTTCCTGGGCCCTTGCTTCTTCAACCGAAACAACCCTGTTTTCGAGCTGGTCTAC
>CAJOOT010000284.1 GCA_905236215.1 uncultured Eubacterium sp. | reverse complement strand
TCCGCTGTTACGGTAACAGTCTTGGGAAGACCGGTCACGAGGTTTCTTCCTCTTACGTCAAGGGTCTCTTCCGCTGAACCGTTGAAACAGGTGCCAATTTTTACTTTGATGTCTTCCGCGGTACGTTCTCCGATAAGAAGATTGTGTTTCTTTCGCATGAAACGCACTATGGCCTCGTCGAAATCATCACCGGCTATCTTGATGGAAGTAGATACAACGGCTCCGCCCAAAGAGATGACTGCGATATCGGCAGTACCACCTCCTATATCGACTATAAGGTTTCCGCAAGGCTTGGAAATATCTATTCCTGCACCAATGGCAGCCGCAATCGGTTCTTCAATGATAGAAACCTGACGGGCGCCTGACTGATATGTGGCATCCTCAACGGCTTTTTTCTCCACCTCGGTAGCACCGGAAGGAACGCAAACGCTGACGCGTGGCTTTCTGAAGCTCTTTTTGCCCATGGCCTTCTGGATAAAATATTTCATCATCTTTTCGGTGACCGTATAGTCGGAGATGACACCCTGGCGAAGCGGGCGCACTGCTATAATATTTCCGGGGGTACGTCCGAGCATGAGCCTGGCTTCTTCACCTATGGCTCTGATCTTTCCCGTGTCTGTGTCAAAGGCCACTACTGACGGCTCTTTGAGAACTACTCCCTTTCCCTTTATATATACGAGTATACTGGCTGTGCCAAGATCTATTCCGATATCTGTAGCGTTACTCACTGCTCTCTCCTTTCAGAAATACCTTAGATAAAGGTTATAAGTCAATGTTTATAAATCAGAATTCTTTTACAGTATCCCTTATTATATACAATCACTTAGCATTTTTAAAGTTTTTTTTGTAGAACAGGCATCTTTTTTGTTGCGCCGGTATACATAATACCGTATAATACATAAGGCGGTTACCATAACACCGAGTTATAATTTTTTCGGATAAGGTGTTAAGTGTGAGCCGCATTCGTCCGATAAAATTCATACGAGAGAAGATTGACTTATTCTCGTATCTACGATGTTCACCCGGCATAGGGAAGTGCTTTGGGGTTCGCATAAAAGGATTTTTGGCGAAGAAAGGGATACCGAAGCATGGTAAAGGGTTTATATACTGCCTACACCGGGATGATCAACCAAATGAAACGTCTCGACACAATGACCAACAATCTGGCCAATGCAGATACCAATGGGTATAAATCTGAATTTGCCACCAGTCAGTCTTTCGATGACGTTTTTTCTTATAAGGTAAAAGATCTTACCGAATCCCCAAGAGGTTATACACCTTCATATGAGGGAGATATTACACTGGGCGTCAAGATAGGAGAAACCTATACGGATTATTCTCAGGGCTCGCTCAACGAGACGGGCAACACCTTCGATCTGGCCCTCGGATCTCAGGGATTCTTTGCAATATCATTCACCAATACGGCAGGGGAGACGCAGTTTAAGCTCACACGTGACGGAGCATTTACAATGGATGCCGAAGGCTATCTTCGAACCAAAGACGGAGACTATGTCCTGAATCAGCAGGCGGCTCTTTCCGGCAATGCATCTGCGGCAGGATATATAAGACTGGATCCCAATGCAGCGGCCACTATAGACAGGAGCGGAAATATCTGGCAGAATGATCAATATGTGGGCACCATTGGCGTGATAGATGTAGACAATTACGATACTCTCGAAAAATACGGCGAGAATATGTATGAGATAGTTGACGGCGGAAACATCATTGACAGCGACAGCGCGGTATACCAGGGCTACTTGGAAATGTCGAATGTTCAGGTTGTCAACAATATGGTCGATATGATAGTCATACAGAGGGCATATGAGTCAAATCAGAAACTGATAACCACCATTGATTCAATGCTTCAGATATCTTCCGGTCAGCTTGGTAAGGTATGATGAGAAAGGAGATTCGGACTTATGATGAGATCGTTATGGTCTGCGGCTTCGGGTATGATAGCACAGCAGACAAATCTGGATTCCATATCAAATAACATAGCAAACGTAAACACCACAGGTTACAAGTCTGAAAAAGCCGAGTTTAAATCTTTGCTTTATCAGACCCTTCAGACACGCTCAACCTCTGCCAATGGTGATGAAAAACCGATCAGCGCACAGGTGGGTCTGGGTACCCGTACAGCATCCATTACCACTCAGTTCAGACAGGGAGCTCTCGAGGCAACTGAGTCAAATACCAACTTCGCGATAGCCGGAAACGGGTTCTTTCAGGTGACTGACGGACTGGGTAACACATATTACACCAGAGACGGAAATTTTAATCTTGTTGCCAATGCGGACGGAGGGCTGGATCTTGTTACCGCCGACGGATACTATGTTCAGGATTACAATGGAAACAGGGTTTCCTTCCCCGCAGGTATCAGCTCCAGCCAGGTATACATCTCCGACGGAGGACAGCTGGGATATTACAATGATGACGGTACACTTACGGAGCTGGGATCCCAGATGGCTCTCTATCAGTTTCCGAATGCTTCAGGTCTTGAAAAGGTGGGTGACAACCTCTATCAACCTACTGCAGCTTCGGGCGGCGCTATGAGCGAAGCAACTACTCAGGGACTTGTGTTGTCGTCAATCAAGCAGGGATATATTGAGATGTCTAGCGTTTCGGTAGCTGATGAAATGGTGGATATGATTGTGGCACAGCGTGCATACGAAATGAATTCAAAGGCCATAATCACTTCCGATTCCATGCTGGAGACAGCCAACAACCTCAAGAGATAATAGGGGGAGATAAATTATGGATTCAATGATGAGTTCTATTTCAAACACATATAATCTGGCTTCCTCAAGTGCGAAAAACAGTACGGCAGCTTCTTCTCTGGATAAGGATTATTCCAATGCCTCGGATGAAGAACTCTATGATGCCTGCAAACAGTTTGAGTCATATTTCATTGAACAGGTTCTCGATAAATTTCAGGAGGCGCTTACTTCCGAAGAAGACAGCAGTTCGGCCAGTATGGGACAGCTCAAGGATTATGCCACTGACGGGCTTATGGAACAGTATGCATCCATGATATCCGATTCCGGAAGTCTGGGCCTTGCCGATAAACTCTACGAGCAGATGAAGAGAAATTATGATGTGTAGTGCTTGCAGTAATACACGATTAGAGCGAGACTTGAATGCTGTGTGACCAGGTTCACATGGCATTTTTGTTTATGCCGGCAATGCTGACACAAATTCCATGCCGGGTCTCGCGAGACGAGACTTGATAACCCATAGTCTGGTAAGAAAGGAACCCAATAGTCAGATGGAGCACGCCGAAGGCTACGTAGAAGAAATAATATTCAAAAATGATGAAAACGGATACAAGGTATTTGTTCTGAATACGCCCGAGGGTGAATTGACCTGTACCGGTAATGTGCCCTATATTCACGGCGGTGAGTACATTGATGTGGATGGAAGTTATGTCAACCATCCGGTGTATGGACGCCAGATGAAGGTGCAGGGTGTCTCATATAAAGAACCTACCGATGAAAAATCCATATTGATATATCTTTCCGAAGGAGCGGTCAAAGGTGTAAGAAAGGCTCTTGCACAAAGGATAGTCAAAGAATTTGGAAAGGATTCCCTTGATGTTATGGAAAAGCATCCGGAGGCTCTTGCGTCCATAAAGGGCATCAGCCTGAAAAAAGCCCGTGAAATATCCGCGCAGATGACAGCAGGAAGAAGGGAAAGAGAAGCGGTAATGTTCCTGCAGAAATACGGGCTTGGTATAGGGGTTTCCATGCGTATTTATGAGCAATATGGGGACAGTATTTACCATATCATAAAAAATGATCCGTATCAGCTCTCATCTGAGGTCAGAGGAATAGGATTTAAACGGGCAGATGAGATAGCCTCCAGGATAGGCATAGTCAAGGATTCTGAGTTCCGTATCAAAAGCTGAGTTATTTACGTCCTCTCGACAGCAGCTGCAGAAGGTCATACCTGTCTTCCGACAGAAGTTCTTACACAGCAGAGTGTATCTCTTTTGGATATACAGGCGGATATCATCGAAGACAGATACATGACCATGGCAGTAGAGGGTAGTCTTATTATCAAAGGCGATATGATATATTCGTCGGTTTTTTATCGTATGGAGAACGCTGTCGCCAATATGATGGAGGATCTTTCGGAACCATTCGACAAAGATGAAGATGAGATAAGAGCTGCCATAAGCGGTGTGCAGGATGAAGAGGGTATTGTTCTTGATGAACTTCAAAAGAAGTCTGTTGAGCTGTGTGTAAAAAACGGCGTTTTCATACTAACGGGAGGCCCGGGTACCGGAAAGACCACTACCATAAACACTATGATCCGTTATTTCGAAAGAGAGGGACTTGAGGTTGAACTGGCAGCCCCTACCGGACGTGCCGCGAAGCGTATGAGTGAAATGACAGGTCATAGCGCCAAGACCATACATAGAATGCTGGAGTTTTCAGGGCTTGCAGAAGATACCGATCTTCAGACCGGATCCAATGCACCGTTCCAAAGGAACAGAGAAAATCCTTTGGAACAAGATGTTTTTATCATAGACGAAGCTTCCATGATAGATATTACGCTGATGTATCACCTGCTTCTGGCTATACCGCCTGATGCCAGACTTATTCTGGTGGGAGATATCGATCAGCTCCCAAGTGTGGGACCGGGAAGCGTATTAAAGGATCTGATATCTTCGAACCATTTTCCCGTGGTTGAGCTAAAAAGGATATTCAGGCAGGCAGGGGAAAGCGATATAGTGGTCAATGCTCATAAGATCAGGGACGGAGAGCCAATTGTGCTGGACAATAAGAGTAGGGATTTTTTCTATATTCAAAGATATAGCACTGAAGATATTATGTCAACCACCCTTGAGCTTACATCCCGAAAGATTCCGGGCTATGTTCATGCAAATCCCTATGATATACAGGTGCTTACACCCACCAAAAAGGGGGAATTGGGCGTAGAAGGTCTTAATAAAAGACTTCGTGAGGCTCTTAATCCGGAATCCGAGAGCAAACATGAAAAGCTTTTCGGAGAGACAATCTTTCGCGAGGGCGACAAGGTCATGCAGAACCGTAATAATTACACACTTGAGTGGGAAATACGGGACAGATTCGGTGTGGCGGTGGAAAAAGGAAAAGGCGTATTTAACGGGGATATCGGTGTGGTACGCAGTGTCAATGATTTTGCGAAGACGCTTTTGGTGGAATATGATGAGAAAAGAATCTGTGAATATTCATATTCCGGACTTGGGGAGCTTGAACCGGCATTTGCCATGACGGTTCACAAGTCTCAGGGAAGCGAATATCCTGCAGTGATCATGCCGCTGTTTTCGGGGCCGGAGGCATTGCTTAACAGAAATCTTCTGTATACAGCCGTTACGAGGGCAAAGGATTGCGTGGTTATGGTGGGAGATGCCAATGTTTTCTACAGAATGATAGCCAATGACAAGCAGTTCCTTCGGTATACCGGATTGAAAATCAGGATAGAAGAAGTACTTTCCAAGAGAGGGGAATTGATATAAAATACATTTCATAGTCTGATTGAACGGGAGAGAAAAAGGAGGCGTTATGCCCAAATTTATAAGACGGCTGTTCTTTCCGCCGCGATGTCCCGTTTGTGACAGAGCGTTAGATCCGAGGTTTCCCCCGGTATGCTCTTCCTGTGAAAAAAGAATAGAATATGTGGTTGAACCCAGATGCAGGATATGCGGAGCTCCTATTCGCGAAGAAGAGGAAGAAATGTGTATAAGCTGCAGCAATACATCGCATGTATTTGAACAAGGGCGGGCAGCTTTCATTTATAAGGATCCGATCCGTGGATCCATGTATCGTTT
The DNA here is from genome assembly GCA_905236215.1 of uncultured Eubacterium sp. Taxonomy (GTDB): domain Bacteria; phylum Bacillota; class Clostridia; order Lachnospirales; family Lachnospiraceae; genus RUG14243. The sequence goes on along the minus strand of CAJOOT010000284.1, from coordinate 820 downwards.
TAAGTATTCAAACAGGCAGCAGTATGCTTCTTTTTATGCAAAATGCTTTACAAAGGCCAATGGAAAATGGATCGACCACATAAGGCCGGATATCATAGCTCCGATTCCGTTGCACAAAAAACGTCTCAGGGTAAGAGGGTACAATCAGGCGGCTCTTTTTGCACGGGAACTTGGAAAAGAGACCGGAATATGCGTTTGCGAGGATCTTCTTATCAGAGTCAAAAAGACCATACCGCAAAAACAGCTTTCGTTGGCTCAGAGAAAAAATAATTTGAAAAAAGCTTTTAAATCAACCGGGTATGAGGTACAATCAAAGAACATACTCTTGACAGATGATATATATACCACAGGCAGTACCATGGATGAGGCTGCATCGGTATTGCTCCGGGATGGAGCTGCGGCAGTGTTTGCTGCGTGCATCTGTATAGGAGAAAACTAACACACACGTCCGGAGCCGTCATAATCGGACGTATTCTATCATATAGGAGGAACGAGTCATGGAAGTTAGAACTTGTAAAATGTGTAAAAAAATATTCAACTATGTTGGAGGAGACCCCCTTTGTCCGTCCTGCAAAAAAAAGACCGAAGAAAAGTTTCAGGAGGTCAAGGAGTATATTCGAAACAATAAAGGGGCGTCAGTAGATGAGGTGGCCAAGGAATGTGATGTGACCACCAAGCTTATCCACAAATGGATCAGAGAAGAGAGACTCATACTTGAGGTGGGTGCAGGTATTACTGTAGAATGTGAAAAGTGCGGAAAACCTATTTTGAGCGGTCGTTTCTGCAACGAATGTTCGGCCTCCATGGCCAATGAACTCAG
>CAJOOT010000283.1 GCA_905236215.1 uncultured Eubacterium sp. | reverse complement strand
AATTATTCCTAAACGGCGAAAAATAACGCGCTTCATAGAATTCCGAATAATTGGGAATATATGTCTTGGGAACTAAACCAAGAATTTCCCCACCGGATATGGCTGCGGCACAATTATACATTACACCGGAGCAATACAGCGGAAGTCCCACAAAAAAGATAAGATCCAGATTTTCCGTTTCTTCTGCCAGATATACGAGGCTCTCTTTTGCCTCGTTCAGAAGACTATCCTGCAAAAAAAGATCTCCGCAGGTATAACCGGTAAGGCAAAGTTCAGGAAAAACCACTACCTTAGCCTGGTTTTTCGCCGCTACTCTCACAAGTCTCAATATCTCGTCAGCATTCTTTTTAGGATCGGCCACGGTGACATACGGCGTGGCTGCAGCTACTTTTACGAATCCGTCCTTCATTATTTTTTCTCCTGCTTTTGACGCTTGAGTTCTTCCCGGTGGCGAGCTATGGCAATCTCTTTTAATTCTTCAACGTCATATACATAGTTCTTACCGCAGAAACGGCACTTAACCTCTATAGGCTTCTTTTCTTCTATTATCTGCACTATTTCCCCCTTAGGAAGCGCGCACATACCTCTGAGAAATCTGTCTCTTGAACAATCACACGAAAATCCCGTCGAAACAACGCCGTTAAATTGAATTTCTAATCCTTCAAGCACCCGGCTGATAATGTCCTCGGGAGAAAGTCCTTCATCAAGCAATGATGTAACAGACTTAATCCCGGAAACATTTTTTTCCAGTGCCGATATGGTCTCTTCCGAAGCAAAGGGCATGAGCTGTACGATAAAACCTCCGGCTCTTCTTACAGTATTTTCCTTGTTCATGAGCACACCAAGCCCCACTGCCGATGGAACCTGCTCGCTGGATGCAAAATAATATGTGAGGTCATCTCCCACTTCTCCGGTCTGAAGCTCCACCTGACTTGTATAAGGCTCTTTCATCCCCTGATCCTTTATTACCTGAAGAAATCCATGACCTATAATCCCCCCCACATCCAGCTTTCCGTCTGCTCTGGCAGGAAGTATGGCATCGGGAACATTGGCCATACCTTTAACATTTCCCATGGAATCTGCTGTAACTGTAAGGCCACCCACAGGACCGTCTCCTGTTATACGTACCGTAAGAAGATCCTTTTCCCCCTTCATCATAGAGCCCATCATGGCCGCCCCCGTCATAAGGCGGCCAAGAGCAGCCGTAACAACCGGGCTGGTACCATGGGCGTTTCTGGCGTATTCGACCATATCCTTTGAGGTGGCGGCAAATGCGCGGATCTGCCCCTTTGCAGCTGTAGCTTTAACTATATAATCCATTTTATGTAAACCCTTCTGTCTTCCGTCCCATGAAACGGAACATATAACATATTGTAATCTATTGTTAACCTATAAAAACACCAAGCAGACCATATGACACAATCGACATGATGACTGTGGCTATAGCCACACCGAGAAGCTCTGCCAATATTGCTTTCTTAAAATCAATTCCCAGGAGTGCCGCAATAAGAGATCCCGTCCATGCTCCCGTACCCGGAATCGGGATACCCACAAAAAAGACAAGACCCCAGAACTCGGCTGCAGCCACTTTGTCGCTCCTCTTTTGAGCTTTTTCTTCAAGCCAAACGGCAATTTTTCTTAAGCCCTTCACCTTTTTCATCCAATTCAATACTTTCTTAATAAGAAGAAGTATAAAAGGAATCGGAAGAATATTTCCTATTATACATATAGGTATAGCCGTAAGAATGGGCACGGCAAGAAGCTTAGCCGCCAGAAGCCCTCCCCTAAGCTCTAAAATCGGCATCAACGAAATGACAAAAATGGCGACTTCAGGGGAGATTGTCCCGTTAAAGGTATCGGTAAACCATACTACTAAACTGTCCATTATCCAATATATCCTCTCAAGAATTCAAACAACCTATCCATCTCATCATCTGTACCTATGGTAATACGAAGATAGTTGTCTATGCGAGGCTTGTTGAAGTATCTGACATATATACCTTCTTTTTTGAGCGCCTCAAAAAGCTCTGCAGCCGACACTTTCTCGTGAGTAGCAAATATAAAGTTCGATTTAGAATCCGGAAACGAAAAACCCAGCTTACTAAGCTCTTCCTTTGATCTTTCTCGCGTGGCAATAATCTTTTGACAATTTTGTGAGAATGTTTCCTCATCAAGTATT
>CAJOOT010000282.1 GCA_905236215.1 uncultured Eubacterium sp. | reverse complement strand
GTATCATCAAGGATGAACCTTCGGTAGAGGCCGATTCCGATATCGAGGAAAGCCTGCAGAAGCTTGATTCAAGACTTATAGTATCACCATCTCTGGCTCTCGACCAGACAGCCGTTGTGATCGGCCATATGTCGGATTATGCCATCCACAATTACCATGCATGTGTGGATCAGCTCTACAACTTCGATCCCAAACGTGAAGGCAGGATAGAGCAGCGCGAGGAGCTTCTCGACAAGATGGCTGACTACGCAAACCGCTATATCATTGACATATCGCCCTACATCAAAAACGACGATGACAGCAGAAACTTAAGTTTTCAGCTCAAGGCACTGACCAGCTTCGAGCGTATCGGTGACCTCGCAAACAACATTGTAAGAAACCTTCGACAAGTGCGTGAAAATGGAGAATCTTTTTCGGATGAGGCAATGGAACAGATACATGTGGCAATCGACGCTGTAGACGATATCCTGACCGTTTCCGCCGAAGCGTACAAGAAAAACGATGTTGATGAGATAGCGCGTATTGAGCCCAGAGAAGAGGTAATAGACGACCTTATCGACCTGTTGAAGTCTCTCCACAACGACAGGATTCTCTCCCAAAAATGTGAGATGCTCGCATCCATACAATACGAAAACATCCTGAACAACTTAGAACGTATCTCCGATCAATGCTCGGATCTGGCTGTATACATGCTCAGCCGCTACAATCCCAATATCATAGGTAACGAGCATGAATACATCTACAAGATGCATCACGAACAAAGTGTTGAATACGAGGAGACCTTCTCAGCATTCAGCGAGAAATATTTCAACAGATTAAAAACCGGAGCGTAAATCTCCGGTTTTTAAGATACATTAATACATTATTCATCCTTTAGGTAAATTCGCTTGCGTATCGCCCTTCTTAAATCAGCATTATATTCTTTTCTTATAAGATAATGGCATATCAGTTCCATGATTGAGCTCCATTTATCCGCGAGAGTCACAACAACCCCCTCTACGGACCTGGGCGGACGCGGGGTCACCGGAAACATGTGATTTTCTATGATATCCTTCTGTTTCGGAGTCAGATCCGGGACTATCTCCGCAGCTTCCTTCGCCGAATCTATTCCATGCCTTTGTCCGGTTTCATAATTATTCTTATATTTTTTATCCCGACCGATAATCCCGATATCATGCAGAAGCGCTCCAATTATCACATCACGCCGATCCACTTTAAAACCCACCTTAGACATCTTCCCGGCAAGCTTGCTGCCGGCAATGGTAACATTTAAAGTATGATCTCCTACCGTAGTGAAACCGTGATGTTTTTGGGAAAAGCCCTGCACAAAAAGAGGATTACGCATAATTGTCGCCCCGATTTTTTCTATTTCGAGCGCTATCAACTGCTGTCGATTTATCTTCTCTTTGTTCATAAAACCTCACATCAGCGGTGCAAACAGTCTAAGGATAAGTTGTTTGAGCCGTAGAGTCTGAGATCTTTCGGTATTATACTGTTCCGTCACTTCCCTGCACTTCTTGAAGGTTTCTTCAAAATCTTTACGAATATCAATAACTGCCTCACAATTATTCAGTAGACAGCCGTTTTCAAAATGATGATAAAGGCTCCTGTAATCCATATTTATGGTACCGCAGGTAGCCACACGGTCATCACTGACAGACATCTTGGCATGACAAAAACCGGGAGTATATTCATAGATACGCACACCGTTGCTGACCAACGAATTGTAGTATGAACGGGTTACCGAATAGATCAGCTTCTTGTCGGGGATACCCGGAGTGACAATACGCACATCCACTCCTCTTTTTGCTGCGAGGCTGAGTATATGAATCATCTCTCCGGTAAGGATAAGATACGGCGTCATGAACCATGCATATTCCGAAGCCCCCTCAGCCAGACTCATATAAACGTTTTCACCCACATGTTCTCCACCGATGGGGTTGTCCGCATAAGGAGTGATATATCCATCCTGAGTTGCCTTAAAGTTCGGGTCACAGGCTGTAGGCCCAAGGTACGGAGTAAAATCCGTATCATTCCATGAGGCATCTTTTTTTGACTTTGCGGCATTCCACATTTCAAGGAATGTTACCGTAAGACTTTTGACCGCATCTCCTTCGAGACGGATACCCGTATCCTTCCAATGTCCGAAAGGATGAGTGATATTAAAGTATTCGTTGGCAATATTATATCCGCCGGTAAATCCAACCTTTCCGTCAATTACCGTAATCTTTCGATGATCCCGGTTGTTAAGGAATACATTAAGCCCCGGGGCAAACGGATTAAAGACTCTGCACTTTATTCCCAAGGACTTCATCTTTTCCACGAAGTCCACATTTATAAAGCCGATACTTCCCATATCGTCGTAGAAGAGCCTCACCTCTACACCTTCTGCTACCTTCTCAACCAGAATATCCTGTATACGGTGGAAAGACTCCAAATCCTCAATGGCATGATATTCCATAAAGATAAAGCTTTTTGCCTCTTTCAAAGCTTCAAGCTGTGCTTCCAGCCCCTTCGCTGCGTCATCATAATAAACCACATCCGTATTATGATAAGTGGGATAAGAAGCGTTTCTTGCGATGTATGTTGCGATTCCGGCAGCCATAGGGTCGTTCTTTTTCATGTCAATCAATACATCATTATTCTCCGGCAGCATCGGAAGGAGCACTGCATCAATGTCGTTATAACGCTTCCTCATCTTTCTGGTTGTACCGTTTAGTCCAACCAAAAAATACAAGACAACACCAAACAGCGGCATGGCCATAATCAGCATGATCCATGGCACTTGCATGGACAGACTCTTATGCTGTCCGTAAAGCGAAAGAACCAAAAAAACGGCTGCAACACGGATCAGAATGTTGATCAATGCGGAATAGTCATTTAACAAAGTGAAAATCAGCACGATAAATGCAATCTCCAGGATCAGTGCCAGCATTGCAAACATCATGCGCCCTATTCCGTTTCTTCTGGCGGTTTTGTTTTCAACTGTATTATTCATATACTCGCTCCCTTTCTTTTAGTAAAATATTTATGTCAACCCATTATGCACGGGCAAACTCCCCGAATTTTTTTACAAGCTCCTTGTCAAGCTTTCCGGATGATGCCATCTCATTTAAAACATCCAGCGCATCTTCCATGGTCCATCCTCTCTTGTAGGGACGATCCCGGCTTGTCAAAGCATCATACACATCCACTATGGTAAGTATCCTGGTGGGAATGTCAAGATGCTCTGCTTTCAGATGATTTGGATATCCGGTTCCATCAAGATACTCATGATGATTACCTGCCCACAAGGGAACCATCTTATACTTTGGGGTAAAACGCACCTTTGACAGTATCTTCCTGGTAAATATTACATGCTCCTCCATAAGTCTTCTTTCCGTAGACGTAAGCGTTCCCTGACGTATGTTCAGGCATTCTATCTCGTATTTGGTCAGATAGTGTACAATTTTACCTCCCGGGATGACGTAAACTTCTTCGCCGGCATGGTTTACATAATCCATGTCTTCATCTCTAAGTTTCCCGGCGGAATTCATGTTTTTCACCTTATTGTACAGCGTATCAATCTCATGATTCTTTTGCGAAAACTCAGCCTCTGTGATATCGCCCTTTAGCATGTCGATCTCAAGTCTGGCCTTAATAAAGCGAAATCTTTCTCTTATCTTTTCCAGTCTTCCAAAAAGCCTGGTGGGCTTATTCATTACAGAAAGCGGAGTTACCGTCTTTCCTATATCGTGCAGAAAAGCCGCCAGTATAAGCGGCTCTCTTATATCATTATCAAAATATGTATCATAACGCCCGGCTTTATATTCCAAATTCAGATAATCGATAAATTCGCGGACATATTCTGCTACCCGGCGAGTATGATCCCCGTTGTAGGGTGTGCGTTCGTCAATAACGGTGGCAAGAGCCTCCGCAAATGAATATATCTGCTCATCTTCAGTAATCTGCTGAGCGTTGGCAAAATCTTCGTTCACCTTTTCTTCCATATATTACAGTACTCTCCGTACACATACAATGCTCTTGTAGGTGGCGCTGCTCACACATATACCGTAGGCCTTGCCCTTGGCATGAACAATCTGTCCGCCACCGCAATATATCGCTACGTGGCCTGAGTAGCAGATGATATCACCGGGCTGTGCATCCGAATAGCTCACACCCGTTCCTACGGAACGCAGCGAATATGAAGTATATCCGTGACTGCTGGCAACAGATGATGAGAAAATTCCAAAGTGTGCAAATACAGATCCCACAAAGCCTGAGCAGTCACAGCCATTAGTAAGTGATGTGCCTCCCCAAACGTAGGGGTTTCCCACAAACGATTTGGCATATGCCACTACGGAAGAACCGCTTACACCGCTGGAATTGGTGGTAGAGCTGTCACTACTGCTTGAAGAATCATCGGAGCTGTCCGAACTGCTGTCAGATGAGCTTTCGGATGAGCTGTCGGATGAGCTTGAAGTTTTATCTTCGGATGCCGATGATGCTGCTTTGGCCGCTGCCTCTGCTTCAGCCTTGGCTTTTGCTTCTGCTGCCGCCTTAGCTGCCGCTGCCTGTCTGGCAGCCTCCTGTTCAGCCTCATACTGGGCTGAAAGCTGCTCTGCCTTTTCCATAGCTGATGATAGCTTGGCTTCATAGTTTTCAACCTGCGCAGAAAGAGTTGTAGTGAGAGTCTCAAGCTCCTGCTGCTGTCCGCTGTAATCTTCCTCTAATTCCTGCATACCGGCCATTTCCTCTTCAAGAGAAGATTCAAGTGCCGCCACCTCTTCTACCGTCTGCTTATATTCTGCTACGAGCGTCTTATCGGATTCGTACACACTCGACATATATTCAGCTTTGTTCAAAAGCTCGGAAAGACTCTTTGATTCAAGTAGCGACGCAAGGAGAGACTGTCCGTTGTTTTCGTACATATAACGGATCCTTACTTTCATTGCCGCATACTGCTCACGCATATTCTGTTTTGCGGCATTGAGCTCCTCTGTGGTCTCTTCTATCTCAACCTGTTTATTTTCCATATCTGACTCAAGCTTGCTGATCTTTGCAATGATATTGGTCAGATCTTCTTCTGCTGTATCCAGCTTGTTTTGCGTGGAATTAACCTCGCTCTGAAGAGAATTTACTTCACTGTTGGCATTATCAAGCTGCTCCCTGGTTGAGGATGATGCATAAGTACTCTGAAATCCCATCAACGCAAGAGAGCCGCAAAGAAACGCTGCCGCCAACATTCTCGGAAATCTTCTCATCTCAAAAACCCTTTCATTTGGTAATGAAGACGTCTTACTGCAAGGCGTTTACATAACTTCACTACACTCGATATCATCCTACCACAATACAAGCCCTTTTTCAACCTCTCTTGTGCCAATAATTGGTTCTTTACAGTATGCTCCCTTCTTCTTCAGCCGCAGCATTGCCACTAAAGTGCAACTTTGATATAATCATCTCATGATTAGAACAATATTTTCAGCACTTCACATAGCATTATATCTGATATTCACCACACCGGCATTTTTGCTGAGCCGCGAGCCAAAAGATCCCGAAAAAAAAAGAGCCTGGGATATGAGACGCCTTGCCTCGGTTCAGCGTGCCCTAAAAATTCTTAAATTTTTCAGCGGAACAAAGACAACAGTTATAGGAAAAGAGAATATCCCAACGGATGATTCCGTCCTGTATGTGGCAAACCACCGAAGCTTTTTCGACATCGTAGTGGCCTATCCCGAATGTGTTGGACCCACAGGCTTTATTGCCAAGCAATCCATTATGAAGTGGCCTCTTTTGGGCAAACGTATGGAGCAGGTATACTGCCTGGCATTAGATCGCGAAAACAACCGTGAAGCCTTAAAAACCATTTTAAAAGGTGTGGATTACATGAAGAACGGAATTTCACTCTTTATATTCCCGGAAGGTACCAGAAGCAAAGCTGACAATGATATCATGGGTGCTTTCCACGAAGGAAGCCTTAAGCTTGCTGAAAAAAGCAAAAAAAAGATAGTTCCCGTGGCCATCACCAATTCGGACGCTGTGCTTGAACAGCATTTTCCAAAGATAAGAGCTGCCCATGTCTGTATTGAATATCTGCCTCCCATTGATACGGCAGAACTCTCCCGTGAAGAAAAAAAAGAACTCGGCAGCAATCTGCACAGCATGATACAGGAGGCAGTAATAAAAAACAGAGCGTTGATTTAAAGAACCTATACCTTAAACAGGTTTTTTCCTATGCATTAATCGTTTTTTCTATCGTAAGCTCCACCTTACTGCCTTTGATTCCCACTGTCACATCATCGGCAATGTTGGCCACGATGGATTTTTCGAGATCGTAACGGCTCATCTTCGG
>CAJOOT010000281.1 GCA_905236215.1 uncultured Eubacterium sp. | reverse complement strand
CCTGCCGGTCTCTTCTCCCCGACAGGATCATGACTATTTGCGGAAGCACGGAGCCGGCTGTCATTTCCGGTATGGATGTTGCCGTCATTGACGGAGACACCGCCAATTTCAAGATTACCACATCTGATGACCTTACAAGATTTCGGAGCATGTACGAATGAAAGCATATGTACTTCACAACATAAACGATCTTCGATTTGAGAATATTGAACCGCCCTAGCCTGCTAAGGGAAGGGTTCTTCTAAAAGTAAAGGCCGCCGGCATCTGCGGCTCTGATATTCCACGTGTTTACAAAAACGGAACATATCATTTCCCAACTATTCCGGGACACGAATTTGCCGGAGAAGTAGTTGATACCGGAGAAGGTGCGGATCCCTCGTGGAAAGGAAAGAGAGTTGGTGTTTTCCCCCTCATTCCCTGTATGAAATGCCCACAATGTCTAAAGAAGCATTACGAACTCTGCAACGACTACGGATATTTGGGATCGCGCGAGGATGGAGGCTTTTCTGAATATGTTACCGTACCGCAATGGAATCTGATAGAGCTTCCCCAAAATGTAAGTTTTGAGCAGGCAGCCATGCTTGAACCCATGTCTGTAGCTGTTCATGCCATCCGTCAGTGCATAAAAAATCTCGACCCAACAGAATTCCCTTCTGCACTTAAAACTGCAGTTTGCGGAATGGGTACAATAGGCTCATTGGTAGCAATGTTTTTAGAAGAAATGGGTTTTAGCAACCCGGATGAACTACGCAGGGGCGACAAACCCGATCCAAAATCCTATGATCTTTTCTTTGAGTGCGTAGGTACCAACGAAGCCGTAGCCCGGGCCTTTGAAGCAGCTGCTCCCCGGGGACACATACAGCTTGTTGGAAATCCGGCGTCAGATATGACATTACCAAGAGACCTCTACTGGCAGATCTTAAGACGGCAGCTTACAGTGACGGGCACGTGGAATTCTGCCTTTACTCATGATGATAATGATGACTGGCATTATGCTCTAAATGCCGTTTCCTCCGGGCACATCCATCCCGAAAAAATAATAACTCACAGATTCTCCATGGAAGACGGAAAACTTACCGAAGGGTTTGAGCTTATGAGAGACAAGAAAGAGCCCTATCATAAGGTTATGGGTTTCTTCCCATCATAAGGCATATTGTGTTACAATATTAGCCGTTGCAACTGCCGGCTTATTACGTTTACATAACTTATATTCAGGAAAGGAAAGAAAATGGCAAAAGAAATCCCTTACAAAATTTATCTTGAAGAAAATGAAATCCCGGATAAATGGTACAACGTGCGCGCCGATATGAAAAACAAGCCCGCACCGCTCCTTAATCCGGGAACACACGAGCCCATGACGGCCGATGAACTCGAGGCTGTATTCTGCAAAGAGCTGGTGAAGCAGGAGCTCAATGACACCGATGCATATATAGAAATCCCACAGGAAATCCGGGATTTTTATAAGATGTACAGACCTTCACCTCTGGTTCGTGCATATTGCCTGGAAAAGGCTCTTGATACTCCTGCTCACATCTACTATAAATTTGAAGGGAACAACACTTCCGGAAGTCACAAGCTGAACTCCGCCATAGCTCAGGCCTATTATGCCAAGCAACAGGGGCTCAAAGGTGTTACTACGGAGACCGGCGCCGGTCAGTGGGGTACTGCCCTTTCTATGGCCTGCTCCTATTTTGATCTGGATTGCCAGGTTTACATGGTAAAGGTTTCCTATGAGCAGAAACCCTTCCGCCGCGAGGTAATGCGCACATACGGTGCAAAGGTCACACCTTCACCCTCCATGGACACGGAAGTTGGCCGCCGCATAAACGCTGAATTTCCGGGCACTACCGGAAGCCTTGGCTGTGCCATTTCAGAAGCTGTAGAAGCCGCTACATCTCAGGAAGGTTATCGCTATGTATTAGGTTCCGTTCTTTCTCAGGTATTACTTCATCAGACAATCATCGGACTCGAGACAAAGACCGCTCTTGAAAAGTACGATATCGTTCCAGACATGATTATCGGCTGCGCAGGCGGTGGATCCAACCTGGGCGGTCTCATTTCACCTTTTGCAGGAGAACTGATCCGCGGAGAGAAAAACTACGAAATTATCGCCGTGGAGCCCATGAGCTGTCCTTCACTCACACGAGGAAGTTATGTATACGACTTCTGCGATACCGGAAAAGTTTGCCCTCTTGCTAAAATGTATACCCTTGGCAGCGGATATATTCCCGCTCCAAACCATGCAGGAGGACTCCGCTATCACGGCATGAGCTCCATCGTATCTCAGCTCTATGATGACGGATATATCAAAGCCCGCTCCGTAAAACAGACCGAAGTGTTTGACGCCGCTCAACGTTTTGCCCGAGTAGAAGGTATCCTTCCTGCTCCCGAAAGCTCCCACGCCATCAAGGTAGCTGTGGACGAAGCCTTAAAATGCAAAGAAACAGGCGAAGAAAAGAATATCGTATTCGGACTGACCGGTACAGGATACTTCGATATGGTGGCTTATCAAAAGTTTAATGACGGTATCATGGATGATTACTGTCCCACAGATGAGGAGATTGCTGCTTCTTTGTCTAACTGTCCTAAGATTTGATCTTTTTCTATTTTATTACCCGAAAAAACACCCCGCAATCACCCTTTTACAGGTGAATGCGGGGTTATTATTCGGATAATTATAACCAACAGGGGCTTTTTCTTATCTGAGTCCTATCACTTTCATGACATTCTCCACAGCATCAACTTTTCCGGAAGTACCTTTTTGGGAAGTTTTAACTTCATCTACGATCAACTGATACTGCTCATCTACAAGCTCCATCTGCTCGGTAAATACCTCTTTTTCTTTTTTTGAAAGAGATTTGATATAGGACTTGACCGTATTTTTTATAACTTTTGTTTTGGTGGTAGTCTCTTCTCCCCACTCATAAAACTCCTGTGCATAATCCTCAGCAACAGACGAACTTCCCGCGGTGCCCACTGCAACGAATTTATGTACTACTTTGAGCATCATACTTAGCTTTTTGTTGATAGTGGCTTTTTTGATAGCACTGCCTGTCATCAGATTGTCATCACTGCTCTTATCATATTCTTCATCTGATGCGGACATATTCTTGAGCATTTCAAGAGAATCTTCAACAGTAGTAATAGAAACCAGTTCAGCATCTCCCGAAGCTGCCGAATCGGCGGAAATAGCCTCTCTGACATCCGACACTTCATCCGCAGAAGCTTCTGCCTGAGCATCCGATGAACCCTCACTTT
>CAJOOT010000280.1 GCA_905236215.1 uncultured Eubacterium sp. | reverse complement strand
GGCTTTGGGCGGAGATACTATCATTCCGCGCTGGCCTTTTCCGATGGGGGAGACTACATCCACGATTCTCATGGAAGTATCAGAGTCTTCTCTTTCAAGGCGGATACGTTCGTTCGGGAATATGGGAGTCATATCCTCAAATTTGCCGCGCGTAAGAGCTTTGTCGGGAGTCTCGTTGTTGATATAGCTCACATGGAGCAGAGGGCTGAACTTTTCGGTAAGTGTCTTTTCACGGGTGATACCGGTTATCATATCACCTGTACGAAGGTTGAATTTTCTGATCTGTGAAGGAGAAACATAAACATCGGCTTCTCCGGGAAGGAAGTTGTCACTTCTGATGAATCCGAAGCCTTCAGAGAGGACTTCTATGATGCCGTAAGCTCTGATGGAACCTTCGAGCGGCTTGTCGGGATTGAAAGTTTCTTCCGTTACAACCTCGGCATTATCTGAGGGTTTCTCTGAGGGCTTTTTGGGAGAAGAAGATCTGGTTGTAAATGTCTTTCCGCCTGATTTAGATCTGCTCGAATTCTGGTGCTTTTGTGTTGACATGGTACGACGTTGTTCGGCTCTGGCTTTTTGGAGCTTTTGGGCATCTTTTTCGTCTTCTTCCAACATGCGGTCAACGAGTTCGATTTTTTTGAGCGTGGAAATCTTTTTCAAACCGCGGGCTTTCGCTACCTCTCTGAGCTCTTTCAGAGGCAGGCTTTCGTACTTTTCTCTCATGATTCCTCCGTGTTTAATCCGGCTATCTGCCGTTAAATAGAATATAATATCGGAACGTGTTTTAAACACATTCTAGTGCTGGAAATATTGTCTGAATCGACTAAAACCGAGTACGATAATAACTCTGTTGAGTATTATATAATATACGTGAGAAAAGATAAAGAGGTTTTTGAAATATTTTACCCACAGCTATTTTACCCACAGCACAAATGTTTTGTGCAATAGCTGATGGAATGTGTTATGATATGTTAGATTATGTGCGTCACACAGTATAGAGGAACTATCGGATGTTTCAGTTTTTTATCAATACGGAAGTGACGGGAAATTCCGTCATACTCACCGGCTCCAGTGTAAACCATATTAAAAATGTATTAAGAATGCGACAGGGGGATGAGATTAAGGTATGTGATATTACCGGAGATACCTACATAACCTCAATAACGCGCATTGAAAGAGACGAAGTGGAGGCATCCGTTATCTTAAAAGAAGATCGTCGTACCGAGCTTTTTTCCGATGTTGTTCTTTTTCAGGGTATTGCCAAGGGAGAGCGAATGGAAAGCATCGTCGAAAAGACCACGGAGCTTGGTGTAAAAAAAATAGTTCCCGTTCAGATGAAATATTGTGTGGCGAGATTTGATGAAAAGAAGGCTCTTCACAAGGTTGAGCGTTATCAAAAAATCGCATTAAGCGCGGCCAAGCAGTGTAAGAGGAGTTTTGTTCCCGAAATTGGAAATGTGGTGGATTTTAAAGGTGCTCTTGAGCAGGCGTCGGAGCTTTCACGGATCCTTGTACCATATGAGCATGCTGAAGGCATGGAGGCATCACGCGCTGCATTCGCAAGTCTTCAAAAGAACGCGACTATAGGCGTTTTCATTGGACCCGAGGGCGGATTTGATGAGAGTGAGATTTCGGCGCTTATTGAAAATCGGGCCACGGTGTTTTCGCTGGGCACCAGGATACTGAGAACAGATACCGCTGCCATTACGGCACTTTCACTTATTATGTACCATCTTGAGTTACTTTGAGTTACTTTATTGATTATGCTGCTACGGAGGAATGAGCATTGGATTGGAAAAAGTATACGATAGATACCACTACTGCGGCGAGGGACTTTATCTGCGCCGCTTTGTTCGATTTGGGAATTACAGGGGTACAGACAAAAGATAAAGTTCCTCTTACGGATGATGAGACATCAAGTATGTTTATAGATTTTCCGCCTGAACTTGGCAAAGACGACGGAAGGTGTGAGGTGGAATTTTATATTGAAAGGGACGATCCTGAATTACTGGAGAAGGTGAAAATCGCCGTTGAGGACTGTAAGTCTTTTGTTGATATTGGTGCAGGTATCATTTCATCGGAAGACTGTGCTGATGAAGACTGGGAGAACAACTGGAAGGAATTTTTCCATGCGTTCAATATAAATGATATCTGGATCTGTCCTACATGGGAGGAACCGCCCGAAGAAGCAAAGAAAAAAGCTGTTATTAAGATTGATCCGGGGACATCTTTTGGTACCGGAAAGCATGAGACTACGCAGCTTTGCGTGGAAGCACTTGGGAATTATGTCAACCCGGGCTGTAAAGTGTTGGACGTGGGGTGTGGCAGTGGAATATTGGCGATCATATCAAGAAAGCTTGGCGCCGGAGATATGACTTTGGTGGACATAGATGAGAACTGTATCACCAGCGCCCGTGAAAATCTTGATGTAAACGGTATCTTAGGAGACGGATTAAGACTCTTTGCAGGAGATCTGACCTGTGATGTCGATCTTCAGAAAAAAGTGGGGACGGATGAGTACGATGTGGTAACCGCCAATATATTGGCTGACATCATCATCCCTATGTCTGACGCTCTGTATGCTTCGGTGCGTCCCGGAGGAATACTTATTACGTCGGGTATATTGGACATCAAGGAAAAAGCAGTAAGGAACGCATTGGAAGATGCCGGCTTTAGCTATGTCTCTGCCGAAAAGCTGGGAGAATGGGTCAGTGTAGTCATGAGGAAATAGCCATGTTTGATATTGATGAATCGTTTTTTCGGGAAGAAACAAGAGATGGCTTTACTATCAGCGAGATGATGAAAAGAGCATGGGGTTGTCATATGATGACACTCAATGAGGTAGAGAAGATCTGCAACAGACATGGGCTTAAATACTTTGCTGATTACGGGACTTTGCTTGGTACGGTGCGTCACAGAGGATATATTCCCTGGGATGATGATATGGATATCAGCATGAAACGTAAGGATTTCATGCGGTTTGTAAAATATGCCGGGGAAGAGCTGCCACCGCCTTTTTATGTATCAAGCCTTTATTCGGATGACAAAGGACCGGGAGTCATAGCGGCTGTCATTAACAGAAGAGATATAGGGCAGGATAAATCCTTAAATGAATTTTTTTGTGGATGTCCATATATCTGCGGTGTGGATATATTTGTTATGGATAATCTGCCGGACGATACTAATGAGAGGGAAGCGTTTGAGGGCCTGTATAATGTTTTTTATGACGCTTCTAACCGCTTTGACGAGTTAAAAGAAAGCGGAGAGCTTTATGAATATCTTCCTAAGATGGAACAATTGATAGGCCGCACTATTGAAAGGCAGGGAGATCTTAAGATGCGTCTGTGGGAGATAACAGACGAAATCTCCATGCTTTATATGGATGATGATACGGAATACATCGCCAATATGCGTGAAGTTGTTGTAGATGGAAAAAAGTACAGAAAATCACAGTGGTACAAAGATATGTTTATACTCGAATATGAGACAGGTACCATTAAGGTGCCGGGAGATTCGGATTCGGTGTTGAAATATATATTTGGATCTGATTACGCATTGCCGCGTAAATTTGACGGTCAGCATGACTATCCGTTTTACGGGGAGCAGAAACAATGGCTCGAAACACATTTATAATCGGGTGATACCGGAGGAACATATTATGGAAGCGTATTTTGATAATTCAGCCACAACTTACTGCAGGGAAGAGGTTTTGGCTTTTATGAATGAGATATATGAGAATGACTGGGGTAACCCGTCATCATTACACAAAAAAGGTGTTGAAGCCGAAAAGCATATAAAAAAAGCAAAAGAGAGGATAGCTCAAACGCTTAAAGTCACACCGGAAGAGATAGTGTTCACATCTGGCGGTACCGAGTCAAATAATCTTGCACTTATCGGCACAGCCCTTTCTAACAAGCGTAAGGGACAACACATCATTACCACTGCATATGAACACCCTTCGGTTTCCAATACACTGCATTTCCTGGAAGGACAGGGATTTTCGGTGACCAGTATTCCTGTGGACTCAAAAGGTGCTTTGAGGCTTGATCTTT
>CAJOOT010000279.1 GCA_905236215.1 uncultured Eubacterium sp. | reverse complement strand
GACAGAATATGAGCGACAACACCAGAGCTGACAAGACCTCAGATGTTTATGAGGCAGCTTCTTCAAAGGCAGCATCGAAGATCGATAAGGTTGAGGAGAAGACCGTTGATGCAAAGGATGTACGTTCAAAGATCGCAAAGACAACAGATGAAATCAAAGAAGAGATTTCGGATAAGCTTGACGTATCCGCAGAGGATATCGAAAATGCAATGACAGCTTTAGGGCTTTCAGATGCCGATCTTTTGAATATGGACAACATCACAAAACTTTCAATGGAACTTCTTGGAACAGATGATCCGGCTGTGCTTCTTATGAATGAGGGTTTCAGTGAGCTTTGCGCTTCGACGGGAAATATCCTTTCGTTATTTGCGGAGCAGACGGGAGTTGAAATTTCGGAACTTCCGGGACTTGTGAATGAAGACGTACAGAGCTTTGACATGAACGGACAGGAAGTTTTGTCGGATCAGAACACGCTTGGATCGGTTGAGGTCAGCACGGCGCAGACAGATTTTGTACAGAAGGAAGTTTCGGAAGCCGGGGCGATATCAACGGCTGAAGAAAGCGAAGCACCTGTTGTTGTACAGGTCGAAAACATGGCAAATGACGATGCTGATGATGCGGCATTGGCGGAGGTGAAAGTTACAACAGACAGTGAGACTCAGATCACACAGACGGTTGCAACTTCCGGAGAGACGGCACAAGATGCCAAAGAAGAGCTTTTATCTGATGGTGAGAACAACGATTCGTCAGACAGTTTGACAGGCAAAAACCTTCGCGAGAGTGTAGCTGATACTTCGTCAGAGCATATTAATCAGGCGGTGCCTTCATTTGATCAGACGATATCATCCAATTCAGAGACTGCACCTGTAGCAGAGACAGGCCAACCCTTACCGAGTTACATATCTCAGACTACGGCGCAGAGCATGATTTCACAGGTATCAGAGCAGATTTTCCTTCAGCTTTCTCAGGAATCATCCACAATGGAGCTCGAACTTAATCCTGCATCTCTCGGAAAGCTGATCATCCAGGTTACTACCAAGTCTACCGAGGTATCGGCACAGATTTTTACCCAGGATGAAAGCGTAAAAGCAGCCCTTGAAACACAGCTTCAGACTTTAAGACAAAATCTGACGGAACAGGGATACAAGGTACAGGCAGTTGAAGTTACGGTTGAGGAGCAGGCCTTCGACAGAAACCTTGAAGAACGCGCCAGAGATGAAGAAAACAGACAGGCAGAGGAAGACGCAGCATCTTCCGGCAGAAGAAACCTCGTGAGAGGAGAGCTCGATGGATTGTCCGGGCTTATGAGCGAAGAAGAAGAACTTGCAGCCCGTATCATGAGTGAGAACGGCAATACCATGGATCTTACGGCGTGATCCAAGGCACAAACTTAAGAAAGGAGAGGAAGATGGGATTAACTATTGAAAACGGACAGATAGTAGCAGGTACCGACAATACAAATACATCAAGTACCAAAAAAGTTGCGGATAATGCCGGCGATATCAGTTCCGATACTTTTCTTCAGCTTCTCGTAGCTGAAATGGAAAATCAGGATCCCCTGGAACCTACATCCAACACCGAGTGGGTATCACAGTACGCTACATTTACCCAGGTTGAGCAGATTACCGAGATTACCAATACTGTTGCTGAAAAATCAGCATATGATTTGGTGGGAAAAACAGTTATAGTGGCAGACTCATCATCGACCACCGGTTACACGACAGGTACTGTTGATTATGTTACTACCGAAAACGGCGAACTGGTCATGAGCATTTCAGATAAGACTTATCCGATTTCGGATTTGGATTCTGTAGTAAACAGCGATTATCTTGAAGCAGTCAGCGTTTCTATGACGTTTGAAGCCATTATGTCATCACTTCCGGATGCGGTAGATGCAAAACTTACAAATGCAGATGCAGTAGCGGCGGCCAGAGCTTCATATGATTCCATGACGGATTATCAGAAGACCTTTGTTTCAAAGACGGCTGTAGAAAAGCTTAAGGCTCTTGAGAAACAGATAGAGATACTTAAGGCGTCGGAAAGTACAGAAACCACAGAAACCACGGAAACCACAGAAACCACGGAGGGTTGAAACGAAGACCTTTAGTACATGGAGGGATTGATATGGACAAGATAATATCAACAGGATTCTCCTCCATCGAACAGGTTCAGGAAAAATACCTTAAGGATTATTCCAAAAAGACCGATAATATTAATATCGAGGGAGGACGTTCTTTTGAAGAGATCTTAAGATCAATAGAAGAGCAGAACAGCCCTCAAGAGCTTAAGTTCTCCAAGCATGCATCGCAGAGACTTGAAAGCAGGAACATCGATCTTTCGGATGACCAGGTAGAACGCCTGAATACCGGAGCCACGATGGCCAGGGAGAAAGGTATAAGCAATCCGCTTATCATGGTCGATTCTTTGGCATTCATAGTGAACACACCAAATTCCACGGTTGTCACTGCATTGGATTCGACAGAGAACGACAGTAATGTATTCACCAATATTGATGGGGCAGTAGTTATATAGCCGGACCTTACGGAGGTTATTTCCCTTTGACTGACAGATAAGGGAAGTTCTAATGCCCCTCCCAAAGAGGAGGAAATGTCTTATGATGAGATCACTTTATTCTGCTGTGTCAGGTCTCAAGACACATCAGAGCAAGATGGACGTTATCGGTAACAATATCGCCAACGTAAACACAGTTGCATTCAAAGCTTCATCAGTTACTTTCAACGATGTTTTATATCAGACCGTGTCTCAGGCATCCGGTTCCAATGATATCACCGGTACCGGCGGTGTTAATGCCAAGCAGATAGGTCTTGGTGTTACTACAGCTGCCACCAAGATTGATATTTCTACAGAGGGTGCTACGGAGACTACCGGAGATTCTCTTGATATCAAGATTTCCGGTACCAACTTCTTCGTTGTATCAAACGGTGCTGAGAACTACTTTACTCGTGACGGTTCATTCTACATTGATGGAAACGGAAACCTTTGCATGAGTTCAACGGGCTATAATGTAATGGGATGGCAGGCTGTTACAGATGCTCAGTCCGGAGAAATCAGCATTCAGAGAGATACAGTATCAAAGCTTCAGCCTATGACGGCAGCTAACCTGGTTTCTCCGCCAAAGGCTACTACGGAAGCAATCGTATCAGGTATCATCGACAACAATTCATCTGCGCTTGAAAACGGCGGCTATATTATGACTCTTGGTTTCTACGACAATCTTGGTTATTCCTATACAGCCAAATTTGTTGTTGATAATCTTGACTTAAGCGCAAACGGAACAACGAGCTTTGATCTTAACCTCAAGGATATTGTTGATTCCGATGGAAAATCGATTTTGGATCTCAATAACGATGGTGATTTCACTGATGCCGGAGATACAAATCCGCTTACTGTTTTCAGCGAGATGAAGCTTATCTACAACGCTTCAAACGGTACATTCAGTACTGTTACCGGTAATGCCGGACAGATTTACTATGATCCTGATGACAACACCAAGGTGCTTGGAGTTAACTTAAACCTCGGAAATTCATCTCTTAACGGGGATAACAATTTCCGAAATATCAGCATCAGCTTTGCTAATTCATACAACTACGACAACGACGGCACATCTACCATGGGCATGGACAGAGGTGATAAGAACGGCAACAATGCCGGTTATGCTGTGGGCTCCATGACAGGTCTTTCGGTTCAGAATGACGGTAAGATTTACGGTACATATGACAATGGTACCACGGTACTCCTTTGCCAGATAGCATCCGCCAATTTTGCAAACCCGTCAGGTTTAGAGTCCCTGGGAAACAACTGCTATGCACAGACTTTGAACTCGGGTGAGTTTGATGGTGTGGGCGTTGACGTTACTGCCAATGCCGGTACAATGACATCCGGTGTTTTGGAAATGTCCAACGTAGACCTCTCCAAGGAATTCACATCAATGATCACCACGCAGCGCGGATTCCAGGCAAATTCACGAGTTATTACAACATCCGATACGCTTCTTGAAGAGCTTATCAACCTTAAGAGATAATAGGTTGACATAATATAATATGGACCGGGTTGGTTCAAAGAGATAGCCGCAGTTAAGAAAAACTGCGGCTATTTCTATTTTTTTCTTGTTAAAATGTTATGATTGTGATAAATTAGTAAAGATAAAAAGAGGACATCTGCACTCTTTTTTTTTGCAAAGAAATAATTGTTCGGTTTTACGGAAAGGACTTGCCTATGGAAGCGTATCTTATTCTTGAGGATGGCACGATATATAAAGGTCAGCGTATCGGTGCTTCAAAAGATGTGATTAGCGAGATCGTTTTTAATACATCCATGACAGGGTATGAGGAGGTCCTTACGGATCCGTCATATGCCGGTCAGGCGGTGGCCATGACTTATCCGCTCATCGGAAATTACGGCGTCAACAACGAGGATATGGAGTCATCAAAGGCTCATCCCGACGCATTTATAGTCAGAAATCTTTCTCCAACATATTCCAATTTCAGAGGTACAATGTCGCTGCAGGACTTTTTGGTGCGTTTCGGCATACCCGGCATCAGCGGTATTGATGTAAGAGCGCTCACAAAGCGCTTAAGAGACAGCGGAACCATGAACGGTATGATCACGGGAACTTTGCCGGATGACCTTGGAGAAGTAATACCCAGGCTAAAGGCTTATACTACCGGAAAAGTAGTGGATAAGGTCACGTGTCCTGCCGTTACCATGTCGCCTGCCGCCCAGGGTACCAAGAACCTTCCGGGATACGGCAAGAGAGTGGCGCTTCTTGACCTTGGTGCCAAGCGCAACATTGAAAGGAGCCTTAGGGAAAGAGGCTGCGGAGTAACGATTTATCCTGCCCATACCCCGGCTTCGGATATACTTGCCGGAGCTCCGGATGGCATTATGCTTTCAAACGGGCCCGGAGATCCCAAAGAATGTGAGGATATCATAAAAGAAGTACGAAAGCTTTACGAGTCGGAAGTACCGATTTTTGCCATATGTCTTGGACATCAACTTATGGCTCTTGCTGCAGGAGCTGATACCCACAAGCTTAAATACGGCCATAGAGGAGGTAATCATCCTGTCAGGGATCTTGAAACAGGGAAGGTATATATTTCCTCTCAAAACCACGGATACGTGGTTGATACTGAAAACCTGGATGAGAGGGTAGCCGTGCCTGCTTTTGAAAATGTTAATGACGGCACTAATGAAGGCCTTCGTTATGTAAACAAGAATATATTTACCGTGCAGTTTCATCCGGAGGCGTCTCCGGGACCGCACGATACATCGTATCTGTTTGACCGTTTTATTGAGATGATGAGATGAGGATAAATTATGCCCAGAAATGAAAAGATCAAAAAAGTTATGGTCATAGGCTCGGGTCCTATAGTTATAGGACAGGCTGCGGAGTTTGATTATGCCGGAACACAGGCCTGTCGGGCTTTGAAGGAAGAAGGCTGCGAGGTGGTGCTTGTAAATTCAAACCCGGCCACGATTATGACCGACAAGGATATTGCGGATGAAGTATACATTGAACCTTTAAACTCCAAGGTCATTGAGAGAATAATAGATAAGGAACGGCCGGATTCACTCCTTCCCACCTTGGGAGGACAGGCCGGTCTGAACTTGGGGATGGAGTTGTATGAGTCCGGAATTCTTGATAAATACGGGGTTAAACTGATAGGTACTTCTGCTGAAACTATACGTAAAGCTGAAGATCGTCAGGAATTCAAAGACACGATGGAAAAGATAGGAGAGCCGGTAGCGGCTTCTCTTGTGGTAAAAAATGTCGAAGATGGTATCGAGTTTGCTGAAAAGATAGGATATCCTGTTGTACTTCGTCCTGCTTATACTTTGGGAGGCTCCGGAGGAGGCATTGCTTATAATCCGGATGAGTGCAGATCCATTCTTGCAAACGGACTCCGCCTTTCGAGGGTAGGTGAAGTCCTTGTTGAGCGAAGCATCGGCGGTTGGAAAGAAATTGAATATGAGGTAATGCGTGATGCCAACGGCACCTGCATTACTGTTTGCAATATGGAAAATATTGATCCTGTAGGTGTACATACCGGAGATTCCATAGTAGTTGCTCCGTCACAGACCTTAGGAGACAAGGAATACCAGATGCTCCGTACGTCTGCGCTTAATATTATCGAAGAGCTCAATATTACCGGAGGATGTAACGTACAGTATGCACTTAATCCGGATTCATTTGAATATTGTGTTATAGAAGTTAATCCAAGAGTTTCAAGATCGTCTGCTCTGGCATCAAAAGCTACGGGTTATCCGATAGCAAAAGTAACGGCGAAGATAGCCCTGGGCTTTAATCTCGATGAGATTAAAAATGCAATCACCCGTAAGACATATGCATCTTTTGAACCCACTCTTGATTATTGCGTAGTAAAAATACCACGTCTTCCGTTTGATAAGTTCATTACTGCCAAGCGTGAGCTTACTACACAAATGAAGGCTACCGGGGAGGTTATGAGTATCTGCACAAATTTCGAGGGTGCGCTTATGAAGGCGCTTCGATCTCTTGAACAGCATGTGGATTCATTGCTTTCCTACGACTTTTCAGATCTTGATGATGAGGAGTTATGTAAACAGCTTGAAAAGTCGGACGATATGCGTATTTTCCGTATAGCCGAAGCCAAGAGAAGAGGATTAAGCTCTGATCTTATTTTCGACATCACAAAGGTGGACAGATGGTTTGTGGAGTGTATTGCCCATATTACAGATATGGAAAAAAGACTGTCTTCGGAATCTCTTTCAATCGATCTTTTGAAAGAAGCAAAGAGGATGGAGTTTCCCGACAGTGTTATTGCCCGCCTTACCGGAAAGAAAGAATCCCATATCAGAAAGCTTCGCTACGACAATGACATCACTGCATCATTTTGTATGGTAGACACCTGTGCAGCCGAATTTGAGGCAGCTACCCCGTACTATTATTCCTGTTTTGACGGAGAAAACGAAGCGGATGGTAAAACTGACAAGAAAAAGATATTGGTATTGGGGTCGGGACCTATCCGCATCGGACAGGGAATAGAATTTGATTTCTGTTCGGTTCATGCCACCTGGGCTTTCTCAAAAGAAGGTTATGAAACCATTATCATAAACAACAATCCGGAGACGGTTTCTACGGATTTTGATATAGCAGATAAGCTCTATTTTGAGCCTCTTACACCGGAGGATGTTGAAAATGTTGTGAATATTGAACATCCCGACGGCGCTGTGGTTCAGTTTGGAGGACAGACAGCTATCAAGCTTACAGAAGCTCTTACCGATATGGGTGTACCCATCATGGGAACGAAGGCAGAAGACGTGGATGCTGCCGAAGACAGGGAACTTTTCGATAAGATTCTTGAACAGACCGGGATTCCCAGAGCCGCCGGTGGTACCGTATATACTGCAGAAGAAGCCAAAGAGGTGGCAAACAGACTGGGGTATCCGGTACTTGTGCGCCCGTCTTATGTGCTTGGGGGACAGGGCATGCAGATAGCCCTAAACGATGGCGAGATTGAAGAGTTTATGGCTGTTATAAACCGTTATGCACAGGATCATCCCATCCTTGTTGACAAGTATCTCGAAGGAAAAGAAATTGAGGTTGATGCGGTTTGCGACGGAGAAGATATTCTGATACCGGGAATCATGGAACATATCGAAAGAACCGGCGTACATTCCGGAGATTCCATTTCGGTTTATCCGGCCATGTCGGTTACTGATGATATCAGAGACATGATTACGGATTATACATGGAAGCTTGCAAAGGCTCTTCATGTGGTCGGACTTATAAATATTCAGTTTATCGCAAAAGACGGTCAGGTTTATGTAATTGAGGTAAATCCAAGATCATCCCGTACTGTACCTTATATCAGCAAGGTTACCGGCATACCTATTGTTAAGCTGGCTGTAGGGGTTATGACGGGACATACCATAAGAAGTATGGGCTATGAACCCGGACTTGCTCCACCTGCGGATTATTTTGCGGTGAAGATACCGGTATTCTCATTTGAGAAACTTCGGGGGGCTGAGATAAGTCTTGGTCCGGAGATGAAGTCTACGGGAGAAGCACTTGGTATATCAAAGGACTTTGATTCTGCACTTTATAAGGCTTTTTTGGGTGCGGGTGTAGAACTGCCGAAATATAAACAAATGATAATAACGGTTAAGGATCAGGATAAAGAAGAAGCGGCTGAGATAGCCGGGCGTTTTGAGAAGCTCGGATATCGCATTTATGCCACCAGATCCACTGCAAAAGTATTGCAGGAACACGGTGTTAATGCATTGAGAGTAAATAAGCTCCATCAGGAATCACCCACTGTGATGGATCTTATCTTGGGTCATAAGATAGATCTTGTTATTGATACGCCTACACATGGAAGGGATAAATCCAGAGACGGTTTCCTTATCAGACGTTATTCTATAGAAACCGGAATTTATTGCATTACATCACTTGACACGGCAAATGCTCTTGCCAGGTCTTTGGAAAGTGCGCATAATGAAATAGATGTAATTGATGTAGCTACTTTATAGTTTAAGGATGCAGCATGGAAAACAAGGATGATATCTTCGAGACACTAAAAGAACTCCTCGAAGAAAAAAATTTCAGATCCTTAAGTATCGAGCTCCAGGAACTGAACGAGATCGATATTGCGGCTTTTTTGGATGAGCTTTCGCCCGAACAGGTGCTCGTCCTTTTCCGTATGCTCCCAAAAGATCTTTCCGCCGATGTTTTTTCCGAAATGGGCATAGAAAACCAGACACGTATTGTAGATGGTATTTCAGCCCACGAGCTGTATGATATTGTAGAAAATCTGGCTATGGATGATGCTGTCGATATGATAGAGGAGCTTCCTGCCAATCTTGTAAAAAAAGTACTTCAGGTAGCCACATCTGACACCAGAAAGGTCATAAACCAATATCTTAAATATCCCGAAGATTCCGCCGGATCCATTATGACGGCTGAGTATGTGGCTTTGAAGAAGTGGATGAACGTATCTCAGGCTCTTAAGTATATCAGGGATCACGGAGTAGATTCGGAGACTATATATACCTGTTATGTCACAAATTATAAGCGTGAGCTCGAAGGTGTTATCACGCTCAAGGATCTTGTTATGAGCGATCCTGATGCAGAGCTTTCCGAGCTTATGGACGACAATGTTATAAGCGCATACACCACAGAAGACCAGGAGGAAGTTGCACAGCTTTTCAATAAATACGATCTTTTGGCGCTTCCGGTGGTGGATCTTGAAAACAGGGTTGTCGGTATCATCACCGTAGATGACATGGTAGATGTCATGGAAGAAGAGGCTACGGAGGATATCGAAAAGATGGCGGCTCTTGCTCCTTCGGAAAAGCCCTACCTCCAGACCAGCGTATTTGAGCTTGCCAAGAACAGGATATTCTGGCTGCTCTTCCTCATGATAAGCTCCATGCTTACGGGTTACCTTTTGACTAAATATGAGGATGCTTTTGCGGTAGTCCCGCTTCTTGTTTCGTTTATTCCCATGATGACCGGTACCGGAGGAAATGCAGGTTCGCAGTCCGCTACACTTATCATTCGTGGTATGACTGTGGGAGAGATACGCCCCAAGGATTTCATTAAGGTGTGGTGGAAAGAGATAAGGGTGGCACTGCTTTGCGGTATTGTCCTGGCAGGAGTGAATTTTATACGACTTATCATCCAATATCCCGGAAATGAAATGATCTGTCTTACTGTCGTTATCAGTATGTTTGGCACTATCATTATTGCTAAATCCATAGGTTGCCTTTTGCCTATCGGTGCAAGGCTTATACATGTGGATCCGGCTATTATGGCGGCTCCGCTTATTTCTACCATTGTGGATTGTCTGAGTCTGCTTTTATATTTCCAGATTGCATGCCTGTTGATTGGGCTCTGATCAGAATATAGACAGTATTTGGTCATCGGTGGTGGATTGGTTGACATAAACACAATTTAGCGTTATCTTTTATAAGAGGAGTGCATTAGAACCGATGGAGATTCTGCTGGGGATTATAGCGTTTGTTTTTGGAACGGTTATATTTTCTTTCCTGAATGTAGTTATATACAGGCTTCCGCGCAAGATGGACTTTGTGATGGGAAGATCCAAATGCCCTTCATGTGGACATGTTCTTTCTTTTGCAGACATGGTTCCTGTTTTGTCGTGGGTTTTTCTCCTGGGAAGATGCAGATACTGTAAAAAAAAGATATCCTTCAGATATTCTGTGGTGGAAGCTTTGGGAGGCGTACTCGCATTACTTAACTATATTGTAATGGGGGTTAATTTTAACTCAGTATTGTCTTTTGTCGTATGCTGCATATGTGTATGCGTCGCTTTTATTGATGCGGACACAATGGAGATACCGGATGCGTTTTGCGTGATTCTCGCTGCCATAGGACTTTTGGCTACAATAACAGACGGCCCTTCGCATATACTTTCTCATCTTCTTGGTATTGTGGTCATAAGCCTTCCCATGCTGGTGATAGCTTTGATGGTATCCGGCGGCTTTGGCGGTGGAGATATCAAACTTATGGCTGCGGCGGGGTTTTATCTCGGTATGTCTAATGTTATCTTCGCCTTTTTTGTGGCGGTACTTATAGGCGGAGGATTTGCGGTTTATTTCCTTATAACAGGAAAAAAAGGGAAAAAGGAAGCCTTTCCCTTTGGCCCGTCTCTTTCTGCCGGAATTATGGCGGCTGTGTTTTTTGGCGGGTTTATAGTCGATTTTTATGTGAAACAGGTATTAATGTTTTGATAAAAAATGTCGAGAAAACATAAGGTAGCTTTTGTTTTTTAGGGGG
>CAJOOT010000278.1 GCA_905236215.1 uncultured Eubacterium sp. | reverse complement strand
CTTTCTTGGGATAAAGAAAGATCTCTGGGTGTTTTGGCCTCAAGATTTGTAGAATTTGTTAAAGAGAGGTATGAGGTGGGGTAAACAGCTATCTCTTATTGCAGGCAGGACAGTCTCCCCCACAATTTGAGCATCCTCGCCCTTTTCTCTTATTGGAAATGAGTTTATACACGGCAAGTGCCAAAAGAGCACCCACCACAATAATGACAATAATATCCAAAGGATTCATGATGATACCTCCTTAAAACAGACCTGCAATAAGACTGAATAAAAATGCTACAATCCATCCAATCATGCATTGCCACAATACAACTCCGATTGCCCATTTCCCACCGAGCTCACGTTTGATCGATGCCACAGCCGCCACACACGGGGTATAAAGAAGACTGAAAATAAGAAGACTTCCTGCTGCTTGCGGAGTAATCACGACAGCTACTCCTCCTGATACACCAAAGAGCACCTCAAGCACCGAGACCACACTCTCTTTTGCCATAAATCCGGAAATAAGTGCTGTGACAACACGCCAATCCCCGAGTCCCAAAGGTATAAATACCGGAGCTATTATCCCGGCCAGTGCAGCCATGATGCTCATCGACGGGTCACTCACAAGGTTGAGCCCAAAATCAAAGCTCTGCAAAAACCATACCACTACCGTAGCTATCAGTATTACCGAAAAAGCCCGCTGCAAAAAATCTTTTGCCTTTTCCCACATTAATCGTAGCGTACTTCCCATTCCCGGCAAACGATAGTTCGGAAGCTCCATTACAAACGGAACAGCCTCGCCTTTAAAGAGGGTTCCTTTGTAAAAAAAGGCCACTATCACACCGATGACTATACCCAGGAAATAAAGACCGGCCATTATGAGTCCGCCATGTCCCGGGAAAAAAGCATTGACGAAAAATGCATAGATTGGTATCTTGGCTGTACAACTCATAAACGGCGTAAGCAAAATTGTCATCCTTCTGTCTCTTTCACTGGGCAGGGTCCTAGTTGACATAACAGCAGGAACAGAGCACCCGAATCCTATGAGCAATGGCACAATGCTTCTTCCGGACAAACCTATTTTTCTAAGAAGCCTGTCCATAAAAAAAGCTACTCTGGCAATATATCCACTGTCCTCAAGGATAGATAGAAAGAAAAACATCACTACCACTATCGGAAGAAAGCTTAATACACTTCCTACCCCCTCAAATATTCCATCTATAACCAGACTATGCAATACCTCATTAACATCTCCGGCTGTAAGTGCGGCATCCACGGCATCTGTGAGCATGCCTATTCCGTTTTCAAGCACTTCCTGCAAAAATGCTCCTATTACGTTGAAGGTAAGATAAAATACTGCAATCATAATTGCCACAAATGCAGGGATAGCTGTCCATTTACCTGTAAGAAACCTGTCTATATTTCGGGAACGTACACGTTCTTTGCTTTCAACCGGTTTTGAAACACAGGCCGAACACACCTTATTGATGAAAGAAAACCTCATATCCGCTATTGCCGCACTGCGATCAAGGCCCCTCTCCCTTTCAAGCTGAAATGTGATATGTTCCAGGGTCTCTATTTCGTTGTCATCAAGATCAAGCTGCTCCATGATAAGGCTGTCTGACTCGATAACCTTGTCTGCCGCAAATCTTAGGGGAATGTCCGCCTTTATCGCATGGTCTTCTATAAGACTGCTTATGGCATGAATACATCTGTGAACAGCTCCATTGTTTTCATCCGGTGAACAGAAATCCTGTTTGATGGGCTTTTCCTGATATTGTGCTATATGAATAGCATGCATGATCAGCTCATCAACTCCCTGCTTTTTTGCTGCCGAAATAGGCACCACCGGAACACCAAGCATGGCCTCCATCTGATTTATGTCAACCTCGCCACCATTTCCTGTCATCTCATCCATCATGTTGAGAGCGACCACAACCGGTCTTTCCATTTCAAGAAGTTGCACGGTAAGATACAGGTTTCTCTCTATGTTTGTAGTATCTACTATGTTTATGATGGCATCGGGTTTTTCTTTGAGCACAAAATCTCTGGATACCAGTTCTTCACCCGAATACGGTGACATTGAATATATCCCCGGAAGATCCGTGATAAGAGTATTTGAATGTCCTCGTATGACACCGTCCTTTCTGTCTACAGTAACTCCGGGAAAGTTTCCTACATGCTGATTAGCTCCTGTCAACTGATTAAACAGCGTAGTCTTTCCGCTATTTTGATTGCCCACAAGTGCAAAAGTCAATGTGTGATCTGCCGGCAGCGGTTCTCCACTGCCTTTGATATGATGTATACCCGGTTCTCCCAATGCAGGATGTGCCGTTTTTTTTGACAGATACTGTTTTTTCTTTTCACCGGGATCATCAACCGCCGTAACTTCTATATCCATAGCATCCCTAAGACGCAGTGTAAGCTCATATCCATGTATACGAAGTTCCATTGGGTCCCCCATGGGTGCAAGCTTTTCCATGGTAACTACAACTCCCGGAATCATCCCCATATCAAGAAAATGCTGATGAAGAGCTCCTCTTCCCCCCACGCTTTCTATGCGCGCACTTTCTCCCGGTTTCAATTCATTAAGTGTCATTTTTCTCCCAGTCCTCACCACATCTCGCCCAAGCACACTCACCGCATAATGGATGCGGGTTTTCTTGGGCTTTTATAAAACATAAAAATAAGTATAACACATCCCTCTTGCATTCACGAGTCAATATAAATATAATAGTTCTAATTATGGAACAAAATACACCGAAAATAAATTACTCATTGATAATGGATGAGACCATAAAGAAGCTTAGGACCAGCGGATGTACACCTTCCCTGCTTCTTCATAGCTGCTGCGCACCGTGCAGTTCCTACTGTCTCGAAGTACTTTCGACGTATTTTAATGTTACCGTATATTATTACAATCCGAATATCTATCCAGATGAAGAATATCACAAAAGAGCCCGTGAGCAGGAGAGGTTTATCTCTCTCTTTCCTGCTGAAAACCCGATATCATTTTTGGAAGGCGCTTTTGAAAAGGATGTATTCTATGATACAGTAAAAGGCCTTGAGAATGAACCTGAAG
>CAJOOT010000277.1 GCA_905236215.1 uncultured Eubacterium sp. | reverse complement strand
GTGGACGATGCCGGCCGGTGGATTGACGGAACAAACCGCTGGTCTGACAGCAGTCATGCGGTTGCTGTCTGCTACTTCCCATTTTACTATATTGACATTGACGAGAATGGCTTTTTTTACCCGTGCTGTAATGCAACAAAAGGCATGGCACTTGGAAATATCTACGACAAACCTATTAATGAGCTTTGGCAAACGGAAGTATCTAAACTTTGCATGGCGCAGCTAAAGGGAAGCATTGAAAGCTATACCTCTTGTATTGGATGTAATGTGGTACAGGCGATGTACCGCAAGGAGAATGACCTTGATGATGGCCGGGCGGCCATATTAAAGCGAATGGCAGAAAGGAATTTTTGAGCATGAACAGCAGGATAATATCTGTAAACGAATCTCTTTCAATGCTAAAAGACATTCTGCCGCTTGAGGTGCCATTCCTTGCGACCATATCTATAGGGAATACTTGCGATTTCAAATGTATTTATTGCGGACAGCACAAAAGGAACCCATCGGAGTATAAGCTTATGACGATGGATGAATTTGGGATGGTTGCAGAACAATTAGCAGCATTTCCGAAGCCATTGCGACAAGTAACATTTGTTTCAAGCGGGGAAACGCTTCTTAATCGGAGGCTGCCGGATATGATCCGCATAGTGAAGGAACGATATATTGCGGACAAGGTCAAGATTATCACAAATGGAAGCCAGTTATCACCGGACTATACTGACAAGCTGATTGATGCAGGACTTGACAACATCAAGATTTCATTGCAGGGAATCACGCAGGAAGCCTATGAAAAAACATGCGGTGTTCCTATGGATTTTGAACGCTATATCAGCAATATTTCATATTTATACGAACACAGAAAAAACTGCAAGGTACATGTCAAAGTTATCGACATTGCTTTAAGTGAAGGCGAAAATGAAAAATTTTACGAACTCTTCCGCGATATCAGTGATTCTATGTTTATCGAGCACTGTGTGCAGGAGGGCGTGGCCAGCGATAACAAGTATTTTCAATCTGTAACAGATACCAATATATGCCCGTTGGTTTTTTATTCACTGTTTATTGACGAGCATCTGGATGTCTTTCCCTGCTGTATGGTCAACCGCGATATGGTCGAACCGGAACAGATCCTTGGGAATATTCGAGACATCACATTAGAAAAGCTTTGGCAGACTTCATTCAGGAAGATTTGGAATGGTCTTTTAACTCAAAATATTGAAACAGGTCATGTCTGCCATGGGTGTGTACGGTTTAAAGGATTTATCCGCAAAGAAGATGTGATTGATGACGCGATAGAGGAAATTCTTGGACGAATTCATACGCAATGTATATAACTTGCTTCAACTTGAATCAAAAGGAAAGGATTCGTAAATGGTGGAAAAAAAACCCAGAATAATCGTTTTATGTTTTGCATATAATTCGCAGGAGTACATAGAAGAGACGATGCAGAGCGTTCTCGATCAGACATACGATAACTTTGTCTTTGTGATCGGCGAGAATGGCTCAACGGATAATACGAGAAGTTTAATAAAACAATATATTGATGATCCGAGAATCGTATATATTGAAAGCGATTACAACAGTATACTTGAACCTGACAAAGCTAATTTTGAGGATTGGACTAAAATGGTTAATCCTTCTGCTGATGACTACTTTACGACAATAGACAGTGACGATTTCTTTGGAAAAGATGCACTGCAAAAGATGGCCGACATAGCAGAGGAATTCCAAGCAGATGTTGTATTTGCGGGATGCAATATGTTTGATGAATATGATCGAAGCAATGTTTATGTAAGAAAACCGCAGAAGACGAAATTTTATCCGGATATGCGGAGCGTGGGGACAGATTGGATATCCATGTATGGCTCCATACGCGTGCGCTGGGGGAATCTTTATCGATATGATATCTGGAACAGAGCTTCAAAAAAATTACAGGATTTTGCAGGTGTATATAATGGCGGGGATACTTTACAGAATATACTAACGCTAGATATGATAAACAATCTTGCGACGCTGAGTGAACCGGTTATAAATTACCGCATTCGTCATAACTCCATATATCATACCCGCCTTAATCCGGAACGTTATAAGGCATATGATTATATCCGCAATGAAAGCGTAAGGCTTCTTCAAAAATGGAGCTGCACGGATGGACGCACCTATCTCTTTGTCGAGCAGTGCCGCGAAAGCGCAATGTATGATCTGGTTAATAACCTGACTGAAAGCCATGAGAATTACGAAAACAACTGCAAACTTTTATATAATATTTTAACAGATACAGGTTTTGTCGAAGGACTGGAAAAATATAAGCAAAAGGATGAATTTTTCAAAAAAGCTGTAGACACCATAAAAAAGAACGGCGAGCTGATCTCAGAATACCGCTATGAAAACTTCGGCATGATGCTCATATATGGCATCGTTAAGCATAATCCTTGGCTGTTCCTTGCGGGATTGTTCCATGTGGACAATGTATGTCAATGGGGGGCTTCGTACATTAAGGATGAGCTTTTAAAATCGGATCCATGGATATCCAAAATTTTTCCGGATATTAACTGGGCTATGGCTTTTAAGTATAACCGTTCCGTTTTTATAAAAATGCTGACCCAGGATTATGCTTCAGTAGCAGAGGTAATAACCTCAGCAGACAAAACGGAGCTTCAAAACTACATGGAAAAGGAACATGATAAGCGAGAAAAATCTGTTCAGGCACAGAAAACCATTATTACCGAAGCGCTTGAGACAGGGAGAAATATTGACAAACAACTTGAAAAAGTATTGCGTGTGCGCTTGTTGGACAAGGAAGTGATAAATTATACGCTGTTATATGATATCAACAAAGGAAATGCACAAAGACTTCTGGATACAGGCGTAATGATCCGCTATGTATATTGTGACGATCCGGATATGCTGTATATGGCGGCACTGGCATTTGAATACCTGAATATGCCGGAGAATGCGGTGGAATGTTTGGGAATAGCGGTAAAAGTTACAGACGATTCGGCACGACGGGAAGAATTCCAGGCAGAGATTTCAAGACTGGAAGAGATGGTATGAGACGGGGAGCATAGGCAAGACTGTTTGCTGGAAAATATGATTGGCAGGTGACAGAATGAAAGTAGTGCTGCTGGCGGGCGGACTGGGACCCCGCATCATGGAAGAATCTGAAAAAAAGCCGAAGCCGATGGTGGAAATCGGGGGAATGCCGATCTTGTGGCACATCATGAAGGAGTACTCTTACTATGGTTTCCTTGATTTCATCGTCTGCGCCGGTTACAAGCATTACATGATCAAGAAATGGTTCGCGGACTATTTCTTTTACAGATCGGACATGATGTTTGATTTTACGGACTGCCGCTTTGACTGGAGCATCGAGGAGGAGTACCCAGGAGAGCCTGCAGCCACCAGGGGAGACCGGCGCATCACCGTCCTTAACCACCACACGGAACCGTGGAAAGTGACCGTCGTGGATACCGGATTATGGACGAACACAGGCGGGCGGATTAAGAAAATACAGCCATACATTGGGAATGAACCATTCATGATGACCTATGGAGACGGCGTCTGTGATGTAGACATAGGGAGACTGGTGGAATTTCATCAAGAGCACGGAAAACTGGCGACTCTGACTTCCGTTGTCCGGAGCCAGACGAAAGGGATGCTGGATGTGGCGAATGACAACACGGTGCGTTCCTTCCGAGAGAAAAGCCACAAGGACGATGACCTGATCAATGCAGGATAC
>CAJOOT010000276.1 GCA_905236215.1 uncultured Eubacterium sp. | reverse complement strand
CGAAAAAGATGAACAGCTAAACATTCAATCCGAACAAATTAATCAAAAAGACGAACAGCTAAAAGAAATGTCTGCCCTCATAGAAGAACTGCGTTCGAAGCTTGAGAAACAAAACAATTAGGTGAATTCATTTCTTATGCAAATATCCTCTGACGAATTTATCGTCAGAGGATTTTGTGTTGGATTTATAGAATTTGTGGCGGATATAGACTGATGATAAAACCCGTTTAACCGTAATCCTATCACTCTGCCTCGTCTTTTCTCCTTGCCACTTCGGCTTCCTGAACATCATGAGGCGCTTGTTCATAACGACAGAATTCATATGAAAAATCTCCGCTTCCGCCGGTCATTGAACGAAGGTCGGTGACATATCCGAAAAGTTCGCTCTGAGGAACCTCTGCATCAATGATGGTAGTTCCGTCATTTTCGGTACTGGGATTCATACCAAGTACTCTTCCTCTTCTCTTATTGAGGTCACCCATGATATCGCCGGTATATTTGTCTTCTACTGTAACTTTTAGAGAAACTATAGGCTCAAGCAACACAGGATCAGCCTTCATAAAGCCGTCCTTAAACGCAAGCTTGGTAGCTGTTTTAAATGCCATTTCGGAAGAATCAACCGGATGATATGATCCGTCATAAAGCACAGCCTTTACACCAACAACCGGATAGCCGGCCAGGGGTCCTTCGAGAACAGATTCCTGTATGCCTTTCTCAACTGCCGGGAAGTAGTTCTTCGGAACAGAACCGCCTACTACTCTTTGTTCAAATACATATGATTCATCAAGGTTTCCCGAAGGCTCAAATGTCATCTTCACGTGACCATACTGACCGTGACCGCCGGACTGTTTTTTGTGTTTTCCTTCTACATCGGAATTCTTACGGATGGTCTCCTTAAAGGCTACTCTGGGCTTGGAAAGCTCTATCTTTGCCTTGTAGCGATCTTCAAGCTTGGATTTTACTACATCAAGATGAATGTCGCCCATGCCGTAGATAAGCGATTGATGATTGGCAGAATCAGTCACTACCTTGAGAGTCATGTCTTCCTGCATAAGTCTCTGGAGCCCGGTTTGAATCTTATCCTCATCCCCTTTGTTTACAGCATCATACTTCATGTAAGTGTATGGAATGGAGATATCCGCCTTTCCATATACTATGGGAGCAGCCTTGGTAGCAAGGGAATCACCTGTAGCGGTATCCGGAAGTTTGGCCAAAGCACCAATATCCCCTGCATGGAGCTCAGGGAGCTCAATCTGCTTATTACCCCGCAATGTATAAATCTTTCCGCATTTAAATTCATTTTCGGTTCGTGTATTATAAATAAGATCATCGGTTTTTAATACACCGGATTTTACCTTTATGAGTGAGTATTTTCCAATAAACGGATCCACAATGGTCTTAAATACATAAGAGCTTTTGGATTTTGAGAAATCGTGAT
Organism: uncultured Eubacterium sp.; assembly: GCA_905236215.1. Taxonomy (GTDB): domain Bacteria; phylum Bacillota; class Clostridia; order Lachnospirales; family Lachnospiraceae; genus RUG14243. The sequence continues at coordinate 3,643 of CAJOOT010000276.1, read as the reverse complement.
CTGCCTGGAAAACCTCATTTGACTTGACATTAAGTCCTGCTACAGTAACCGTATCCGGACTCGGAAAATATTTGACAATATCATCGAGCAATGTGTATGCGCCCTGGCAAAGTGTGCTTGAGCCCATGGTAACAGGCGTAATAGAGCCGTCAATGATATTGACACGTAAAGCGGAACGAATCTCACTTTCGGAGAACTCTTCTCCGGCAAAATATCTGTCCATAAATTCTTCACTGGTTTCTGCAACCGACTCAAGTAATGTATCTCTGTAATTGTTTAGATATTCTATGGAATATTCGGGAACCGGGCATTCGGAAACCTTGCCGTCGTCACCCCATCTGTTGCCTGTGTTGGAAACAACACTGATATATCCGACGAATTTGCCGTCTTCTCTGATGGGAAGATTAAAGGGAGCAACCTTCTTGCCGTATAATTCGGTAAGATCGTCCACGACCTGTCTATAGGAAACATCATCTATGTCCATATCAGAAACATAGAACATACGGGGAAGCTTGTATTTTTCACAGAGCTTCCAGGCTTTTTTTGTACCTGCTTCAATGCCGCCTTTTCCTGACACGACAATAATAGCTGCATCCACAGCACTCATTGCCTCATCAACCTCTCCTACAAATCCGGGATAGCCGGGCGTGTCAAGTATGTTGATTTTGACTCCATCCCACTCAATGGGAACAAGAGATGTACCGATGGAGAATCCCCTCTTCGTCTCTTCTTTGTCGTAATCACTGATAGTATTTCCGTCAGCTACGGTACCCATACGTGTGGTTATCTTTGAAAGATAAGCAAAAGCTTCCACGAGAGTGGTCTTACCGCAGCTGCCGTGCCCAATGACGGCAACATTCCTAATCTTGTCTGTAGTGTAAACATTCATAAAGCTGTTCCCTCCTAACGAATTTTTCGTAATGCAGTCCGGGCTCCGAACGGATCCCGAAGACACCCCTTATGTGATATTCTACTTTATTTGAAATGATGTTACAAGGCTTTTATTTAAATATTGACCGAATTTTTTAATATTGTCTGTCAACTAAAAACAATTCAGACAATTTGTTTATTCGCTTTAGCACTTTAAAGCAACATAGTATTGACTTACGACTTTTATATATGTAAGATAAACAGGAATACTATGAAAGGATGTTTTATATGGAATACAAAAACATTGCTATTGCAGGACTGGGACTTATTGGCGGCTCATTGGCAAAAACAATAAGAAGAAAATATCCGGATGCCGTAATATATGGTATAGATCAAAATCAAAAAACACTTAAAGATGCTCAAAACGAAGGCGTTATTAACTATATTGCCGATAACGTATCTTCTGTTGCAGGATCGGCAGATATTATATTTTTGTGCGCACCCATCAAAGTCAATCTTGATATGATATCGGAGCTCGGAAAGGCAAGAAAAGAAAGCAACTGTGATTTTCCCATTATCACAGATACATCAAGTATCAAATATTCACTCTGTCAAAAAGCCAATGAAGTAGGCCTTAGTGATGTCTTTATTGGAGGACACCCCATGGCAGGTACGGAAAAATCAGGATATGACGCAGGATATGACAGACTTTTTGAAAATGTATATTATATAGTATCGCCCTTAAAGGATGTCTCAAACGATAAAATCGAAACCTTAAGGACTTTTCTTAAAGGTCTTGACTGTCTTCCCATTGTAACCGATGCAAAGGAACATGATTTTTCCGTATCATGCGTAAGCCATGTGCCGCACATTATCTCAGCTGCACTGGTTAATCTGGTAAAAAACAATGATGACAGTAAACAAACCTTAAAGTCCATAGCCGCAGGCGGTTTTAAAGATATTACCAGAATATCATCTTCATCTCCATCTATGTGGACCATGATATCTGAGGCCAATCGAGACCAGATTCTTCCGGTTTTGGATCAATATATTGATTCTTTACATGATATACGGGAAAAAATAAATTCAAGTAATGAAGATCAGATTTACAACTTCTTTTCGGATGCCAGAGATTACAGGGATAACCTTCCCGTCAGAAGTAAAGGAGCAATTGAAGATTCTTACGGACTCTTCTGCAAAATCATAGATGAGGAAGGCGAGATTGCAGCCCTGGCTACAAGACTTGCTGCTCATCACATAAACATTAAGAATATCGGAATCGTCCACAACAGAGAGTATGAAAACGGTGCACTTAATATTGAATTCTACGATGAAGCATCTTATGATTATGCAGTTGAGATTCTGACGAAATTTAAATATACCATATACGAAAAATATTAACTTACACGAGAATTTGAAAGGGAATTATGATACTTAATCCTATTAACAAAATATCCGGAGAGATCACTCCACCGGCAGATAAATCCATCTCACACAGAAGCGTTATGTTCGGATCATTGGCTTTAGGTATGACGATAATAAAAAACTGCCTTTTGTCGGCTGATTGCAGATCCACCATTTTATGTATGAGAGCCTTGGGCGTAGATATAGCGGTAGACGAAGCCGGGGGCAATGTTTGCGTAAACGGAAAAGGGCTACATGGTCTTAATGCTGCCAACGGCGTTCTTGATGTAGGCAACTCAGGAACTACAACCAGACTTATAAGCGGAATTCTTTCGGGTCAGGATTTTGAAAGCACATTATCCGGTGACAATTCACTAAACTTACGCCCCATGAAACGCATCATCACTCCTCTTTCACAAATGGGTGCAGATATAATGAGCATTAACGGAAACGATTGCGCTCCGCTTTTGATTAGACCTTCTAAATTACACGGAATCACATATCATACACCTATAGCGTCTGCACAGGTTAAGTCCTCAATTCTTTTGGCAAGTTTATATGCGGATTCAAAAACCACCGTCATAGAACCCGCCGTATCAAGAGACCATACGGAGCGCATGTTAAAAGCTTTTGGTGCAAATGTATCACATAGCGGTGTTTCGGCAAGTATTATCCCCGGGAATGATCTATATGCTCTGGATATCAGCGTTCCTTCAGACATCTCATCGGCGGCTTATTTTATCGCAGCTGCTCTTTTGTCGGAAGGATCCGGCCTTCTTATTAAAGATGTCTGCATCAACGAAACCCGTGCAGGAATACTTAAAGTAATTGAAAATATGGGAGGCAACATATCAAAAGAAAACCAACGCGAAGTATCCGGTGAACCGGTATGCGATCTTTATGTTAAAAAAAGCTCTCTAAAAGCCACGGTCATTGAAGGTAATATTATACCCACACTAATAGATGAGATTCCAATTATCGCAGTATTGGCGGCTACTGCCGAAGGCACTACTATCATTAAAGACGCATCGGATCTTAAAGCCAAGGAATCCGATCGCATAGCTTCAACCTGTGATATGCTAAATGCTATGGGAGCAAAAGCAATTGCCACTGACGATGGCATGATTATCGAAGGCACGGAAAAGCTCTCCGGAGGTGAAGTGGATTCACGAAAGGATCATCGCATTGCCATGAGTGCTTCAATAGCCTCGCTTAATGCTTCAGGTGAGACAAAAATTAAAGATGCCGATTGTGTAGACATCTCTTATCCTTCGTTTTATGACGATCTTAAATCGATATGTAAACCATAATGCAAAAAATAAGCTGCCGCAATGCGACAGCTTTTGATTTAAAATTCATTAAAAATCTG
>CAJOOT010000275.1 GCA_905236215.1 uncultured Eubacterium sp. | reverse complement strand
ATCTCGCCTGCGTGTGTATCATATTGCTCTCTGTCCTTAAATCTGATCCAAAGATCCTTTATTGTGTCATCAAAAGCTGTAATATTATCTGCGATAAGACGCATGGAGCCGTCGTCATCCTCCTGTACCTGACCTTCCACAAAGATTCGGGCATCCACAGCCAGTATCTTTGCGGCTCTTTCAAACTGTCTGGGGAACACGATCACTTCCACAACCCCGGTCAGATCCTCCAGAGTAACAAAGGCCATCTGATCGTTTTTCTTGGTGAGCTTTACGTTTATACCCACTATAAGGCCTCCCAATACTACCCTTTTTTTGTCGGGAACAGAGGCTTTTCCGGTGTCTTCGTCCACCTCAAAATCCGACGCCTTTGCAGTTGCAAACTTTTCAAGCTTCTTTCGATAGTCGTCCAACGGATGACCGCTGACATATACTCCCATCATCTCTTTTTCAAAGGCCAAAAGATCCTGTTTATCAAATTCTCCCACATCGGGAAGTTTTTCACCATAGACATCCTCAGCGCCATCTCCCAAAAAATCCATCATGCTGATTTGTCCGGCCATGGTGTTCTTACGGGATGCGTTGGCCCGGTCTATAGTTCTTATGTAAACCTGCATGTACTGCTTACGACTGCCTCCCAGACAATCAAAAGCTCCTGCTTTTATAAGGCTCTCTATGGTGCGCTTGTTAAGTTCACGCCCGGTAAGTCTGTTACAAAAATCCGTCAAAGACTTAAACGGGCCGTTTGCCTCTCTCTCTGCCGCAATGGTATCTATCACGCCCGAGCCTACGGAGCGTATGGCTCCCATTCCATACAACACGGCTCCGTCCTCCACGGAAAAGTTGGATACACCCTTATTAATATCAGGCCCCAGAACTTTCACTCCCATATCCCTTAATTCATTGATATATTCTGTAATCTTGGTGGTGCGTGTCATTTCTGAAGAGAGAAGGCAGGCCATATATTCAACCGGATAATGACACTTAAGGTACGCAGTTTGATAAGCCACCACCGCATAGGCTGCAGCATGTGATTTATTGAATGCATAGCTGGCAAAGCTTGTCATCTCATCAAAAAGAGCATTGGCCACATTTTCGTCAATTCCGTTTCCCACGCAGCCTATAATATTTTCCTCAGAATTGCCATATACAAAATTACGGCGTTCCTTTTCCATTACATCGGCCTTTTTTTTGGACATGGCACGGCGCACCAGGTCACTTCGCCCCCAACTGTATCCTGCAAGATCACGCACTATCTGCATTACCTGCTCCTGATATACAATACATCCGTAGGTTTCCGCAAGGATTGGCTCAAGCTCAGGAGTGGAGTAACGGATGGCGGTTCTATTGTTTTTTCCTTTGATGTATGCCGGGATGAAGTCCATTGGCCCGGGTCTGTACAATGCAATGCCCGCTATGACATCTTCGAGGCATCCCGGCTTAAGCTCCTTCATAAACGATGTCATGCCGCTGCTCTCAAGCTGAAAAATACCGGATGTATTTCCGGCGGATATCATATCATAGACAGCCTTGTCCTTTTGATCTATTTTATCAATGTCAATCCTTTCCCCTCGCGTCTTTTCAATCATCTCTACAGTATGCTGTATAACGGTAAGGTTCCTCAGCCCAAGAAAGTCCATTTTAAGAAGGCCCAGTTCTTCTATTGTGGTCATGGTAAACTGAGTAGTAATTGTCCCGTCCTGCGCACGAGAAAGGGGGACTGCCTCATCCATCGGATCGCGACTGATCACCACCCCTGCAGCATGCATGGAGGCATGCCGGGGAAGTCCCTCAAGCCTTCTTGACATATCGATGAGTCTTTTGACCGTCTCATCCCCCTCATACATTTCCCTGAATTCCTTGCTTATGGAAAGTGCCTTATCCAGCGTGATATTGAGTTCATCGGGAACGGACTTGGCTACCTGAGAAACATAGTTATAAGGAAGATCCATGACTCTTCCGACATCGCGGATGACGCCTCTGGCCGCCATAGTACCAAAAGTAACTATCTGCACCACATGATCCTTTCCATATTTTTCCATCACGTAGTCAATGACTTCGCCACGTCGCTCCACACAAAAATCCACGTCGATATCAGGCATAGACACACGCTCAGGATTAAGGAATCTCTCAAATACCAGGCCAAAGCGTATTGGATCAATATCCGTGATACGCAAAGAATATGCCACCACGCTGCCGGCGGCACTTCCCCGGCCGGGGCCTACGGCAATGCCGTGCTCCTTTGCATAATTTATGAAGTCCCAAACTATGAGGAAATAATCCACATAACCCATATTGTTGATAACAGAAAGCTCATAGCGCAGGCGTTCCTTTAGTTCCTCATCCGCATCGGGATAACGTTCTTTAAAACCCTTCTCGCAGAGTATTTTCAGGTATTCTCCGGAAGAATACGGAGCCGGTGTATCATATTGCGGAAGCTTGGGCTCATGAAACTTTATGGTAACGTCACATCTGTCCGCAATTTTTTGGGTATTATCTATTGCTTGAGGCGCCTCGGGGAAAAGCAGTCGCATCTCCTCTTCAGACTTTACATAATATTGCCCACCCTCATAGCGCATCCTGTCCGTATCGGCAAGCTTCTTCCCTGTCTGGAGACAAAGCAATATATCATGCGGCTCCGCATCTTTTGCATAAGTGTAGTGACAATCGTTTGTGGCTACAAGCTCTATGCCGGTTTCCTGAGACATTTTTATAAGAAGGCGGTTTACCTTTTTTTGCTCGGCAAGTCCATGATCCTGAAGTTCCAGAAAATAATTGCCCTCTCCGAAAGTATCTCTGTGCCACAATGCAGCCTCTTTGGCCGCCTCATAGTTTCCGTTCAGTATAAGTCTTGGAATCTCTCCGGCAACACAGGCTGAAAGGCAGATAAGACCTTCATGGTATTGTTTAAGAAGCTCTCTGTCCACTCTGGGTTTGTAGTAATATCCCTCGGTAAAGCCTGCGGATACTATCTTCATTAAATTTTTATAACCGATATTGTTTTCCGCCAGAAGAATGAGATGGAAATATCTCCCCTGACCTTCAACTATTTCCTTGTCATGCCTGCTGCCCACAGCCACATACACTTCACAGCCTATAACAGGTTTTATATCCTGTTTTTTACACTCTTTGTAAAAATCTATAACACCGTACATCACGCCATGATCCGTAATAGCTGCGGCATTCATCCCCAGTTCCCTGACCCGGGTCACGTATTCCGATATTTTGTTGGATCCATCCAAAAGACTGTATTGAGTATGTGTATGCAGGTGTGTAAACATATCTATCCTTTCCGTGTACACAATTACAAACAGCTATGTAATGTACAATATTTGTTACTTGTAAATATCGTTTTGATATATTAGAATAACCGTGTATACATTTATTTCTCGAGAAAAAGGAGGTTACATTATCGCTAGAGTTATTTCTGACGCTTGCATCTCATGTGGTTCATGCGAACCCGAGTGCCCCGTAT
>CAJOOT010000274.1 GCA_905236215.1 uncultured Eubacterium sp. | reverse complement strand
GATAATGACAATGGTGTTTCTCCTGTCTCCGGCTTTACTGTCTCGGGATACAGCGATGTGGCAAAGGACTACGCCACGGCCAGTGGCATTAGTTATGTCAACCTTTGCGGCACTCTTGCCGCGACCACAGTCAAAGCAAAGAACACTAAAAAGGGAGTCATGATCTCGTGGACGGCCGTTGCTAATGCTAAGGGCTATTCGGTACAGCGAAAGACGGGTTCGGCATCATGGATTACCATAGCAAAGATTACAAGCGGCAGTACGGTTGAATTTACCGATACCAACACAGACAACGGTGTTCTTTATAAATACAGAGTAGTTGCAACAGCGGACGGTAAATATACCAAATCCACCTCTTCTAAAGTCAGCATCTGTGCACTTGAAATGAAGGTTCTTAAGAGCGTTATAAACAGTGCCTCAAAGACCTTGCTCGTGAAGTACGCGCAAAATGCAAAGGCTGACGGATATATTGTATATATCAAGGGCGGTGGCGCCACAAAAAAATACACAATAAAGAAAGTTTCAACTCTTAAGAAGAAGATTAGCGGGCTAAAGAAAAACACAAACTACAAGATCAAGGTTAGAAGTTACAAAAAGGTCAAGAAGGTTAAATACTATTCCGCATGGAGCCCGGCTATAACTGTAAGGACGATCAAATAGCAATGGGCAGAGATTTATTGTTTGCGGATGAAGAAGTGTTGTCTGTATTCGATATGGATTTTGAAGCCTATTATCAAAAAGGCTTTCGTGGTGTTATATTTGATATTGACAACACACTCACGGGGCATGACGCTCCGCCCGAAAAAAGATCCGGAGAGATAGTAGAAAGACTCCAAAAGATGGGATATATCGTAACTATTGTTTCTAACAACGACAAGGAGAGGGTTTCAAAGTTTGCGGATGAGATAGGAGCACCCTATGTATACAAAGCCGGAAAACCTCTTGCAAGAGGTTATGAAAGGGCTTTGGATATGATGGGAACCAAACCTCAGGAGACAATAGCAATAGGAGATCAGATTTTTACTGATGTACTCGGAGCCAAAAGAGCGGGTATATATGCGGTGCTCACCAAAAAGCTCTATTTCAGAGAACCGTGGTATATACATTTAAAGCGCATATTGGAGCTTCCGGTGCTTGCTGTCGGAAAACTGAAAAACAGAAAGAAAAACAAACGATGAAGATATCCGAAAGAATAGAAACAGAGATATTAGATGTCGAAGGTCTTGATGCGATCATAGTAACCGATCCGTACAATTTTCGGTATTTGAGCGGTTCGGATTCAGAGGGAGCGTTACTTCTTACTCGTGAGAGCCTTTATCTTATTACAGATTCAAGGTATACCCTGGCTGCAAAAAAGGCAGCTTCTCCGGCAGGTTTTCAAGTGATAGAGTATACCGCTCAAAAACCGTTAAAAAAGAACATTGCTACAATTCTTAAATCTGAAGGTCTTAGTGCTGTCGGCTACGAAGACGGGAATCTTACGGTATCCGAGTTCAAAAAATATACTGAAGTATTAAACGGATTGACACTTCATCCTCTCGGAGACAAGCTTGATATGATGAGAGCTGTCAAAACCAAAGAAGAGATAATATGTCTTGAAAAAGCGGAGAGTATAGGAGATATCGCTTTTAAAAATATTCTGCCATACATTAAACCGGGTGTTACGGAGCTCGAACTTACGGCCAGGATAGAATTTGAGATGAAGATGAACGGAGCAGAGGGGCTTTCGTTTGACACTATTGTTGCCAGTGGCATAAACAGCGCTATTCCGCATCACAGACCTTGTGAAAAGAAGATTGAGAAGGGCGATTTTGTCACAATGGACTTTGGATGCATCTATCATGGGTATTGCTCTGATATGACTCGAACCGTTGTCGTCGGAAAGGCGTCTGATGAACAAAAGAAGGTATATTCCACAGTCCTTGCGGCGCAACTGGCAGGCTTAAATGCGCTTAAACCCGGAGTGTCGGGAGCACAGGTGGATGCTGTGGCCAGAACCATTATAGATGAGGCGGGATACAAGGGCAAATTCGGACATGGTCTGGGACACGGAGTGGGGCTTTTTATCCATGAGGATCCAAGGCTTTCACCTTCCGAAAGGCGGTTGATGAAAGCGGGTTATATAGAGACGGTAGAGCCGGGTATTTACATAGAGGGATTTGGTGGAGTGCGTATTGAGGATATGTGTGTCGTCACTGAGGACGGGTGCAGAAGTCTGGCGCACTCATCCAAAGAGCTTATTGAACTGTAATATGCATTTTAAACAATATCAAGGAGGAAAACCATGAAGATTGCAATCGGAAATGATCATGCGGGAGTAGATCTAAAAAACGCTGTGATGGAACATCTTGAAGAGGCAGGATATACTATAGACGATTTTGGAACACAGAGTACACAGCGAACACATTATCCCTTGTTTGCTGAGAAAGTTGCCGGGAAGGTGACTTCGGGAGAATATGACTGCGGTATTCTTATCTGTGGTACAGGAGTAGGTGTTTCAATAGCCGCCAACAAATTCAAGGGTATAAGGGCTGCGGCTGTAGCCGATGCTACGGCTGCGCGTCTTGTAAAGCAACACAACAATGCCAACATCATTTGTTTCGGCGCCAGAATAGTTGGCGAGGAACTGGCCTATGACATTGTTGATGCGTATCTTGGTCACGAATTTGAAGGTGGGAGGCATCAGGAAAGGATAGATCTGATTACTTCAATAGAAGAAAAGGGCACCTGCCAGTAAAACAAGGCACTAAAAAACTACATGATGCTGTTTCGCTTGCATTTAACCACTATATGTTATAAAATTACAAGAGTATGTTTTTTTACAGCATGACATTAAGGAGGAATTTTTTATGATCTCAGCTGGAGATTTCAGAAACGGAGTTACCATAGAACTTGAAGGGAACATCTATCAGATTATTGAGTTCCAGCATGTTAAACCGGGTAAGGGTGCGGCTTTCGTACGCACTAAGCTCAAGAATATCGTGTCAGGCGGTGTGGTTGAAAAGACATTCCGTCCGACTGAAAAATGTGAACAGGCTCACATCGACAGAAAAGATATGCAATATTTGTATCAGGATGGATCCTTGTATTACTTCATGGACAATGAGACCTATGATCAGGTTTCGCTTGGCGAGGATACCGTGGGCGACGCTCTTAAGTTCGTTAAAGAGAATGAGACCTGCAAGGTGTGCTCGCACAAAGGTACTGTATTTTCGGTTGAGCCGCCTCTTTTTGTAGAGCTTGAGATCACTGAGACTGAGCCCGGATTCAAGGGAGATACCGCTACAGGTGCCACCAAACCGGCTACGGTTGAAACCGGAGCTGTTGTCAATGTGCCGCTCTTTGTTAATCAGGGCGATGTTATCAAGATTGATACAAGAACCGGAGAATACCTTTCCAGAGCATAATGGCCTGAGTTTTACGGAGAGAAGATATGAAAGTACGAAAAGCTGTCATACCGGCTGCAGGGCTTGGCACGAGATTTCTTCCTGCTACTAAGTCACAACCCAAGGAAATGCTGCCGATAGTTGATACGCCTACCATTCAGTATATCATCCAGGAAGCTGTCGATGCCGGGATTGAGGATATTATCATCATTACCGGCCGCGGCAAGCGTTCTATAGAGGATCATTTTGATCGTTCCATAGAACTTGAGATGGAGCTTGAGAAGTCGGGTAAAGAAAAAGAACTTGCCATGGTTCGAAAAATAGCGGATATGACGAATCTTTACTATATTCGTCAAAAGAGACCAAGGGGTCTTGGACATGCGGTTCTTATGGCAAAGGAGTTCATCGGCAATGAACCTTTTGCCGTGCTTCTCGGAGATGATGTGGTTGTATCAAAGAAGCCGTGCATAGGTCAGATGATGGATCTTTTCGAAGAAAAGCAGGCTAGTATACTTGGAGTACAGACAGTACCGCAGGATGCCGTTTCCAGCTATGGCATAATAGCGGGAGCCGAAATTTCCGAGCGCGTATATAATGTGGAGGATATGGTCGAAAAGCCCGATCCTGCATCTGCGCCCAGTCGTGTGGCGGTACTCGGAAGATACATACTAACACCGGAGATTTTTGATCTCCTCAGCACACAGGAGGCCGGGAAAGGCGGAGAGATACAGCTTACGGATGCTATAAAACGATTGCTTACAAGAGAGTCGGTGTATGCATATGACTTCAAAGGAAAGCGTTATGACGTGGGTTCGAAGATCGGATTCCTCATGGCGAATATCGAAACAGCCTTAAGAAGTGATGAGCTTAAGGATGATATGATATCCTATCTTAAGGGGCTGATTGAAAACCTCGAAGAAAATCTCGGCTAGGATTAGGAAATATGAAGACAGATTATCTTATTGTTGGTACCGGATTATTTGGTGCCACATTTGCGTATGAAGCAAAAAAACACGGAAAGAGCGTATTGCTCATAGATAGACGCGACCACATCGCGGGAAACGTTTATACCCGAAATATGGACGGAATTGACGTTCATGTCTATGGTTCCCATATTTTCCATACCTCAAACAGGAAAATTTGGGATTATGTCAACCAGTTTTCAGAGTTTAACAATTTCATAAATTCACCGGTAGCCATATACGGTGATGAACTTTACAACCTTCCGTTCAATATGAACACTTTTAGCAAAATGTGGGGGATCAAGACTCCGCAGGAAGCAAAGGATATCATTGAGTCTCAAAAAGCAGAGCTTGATATTGATGAGCCCCGGAACCTTGAAGAACAGGCATTGAAGCTCGTGGGACGTGATGTATACGAAAAACTTATCAAAGGCTATACACAAAAACAGTGGGGCAGGAAATGCACGGAACTTCCCGCATTTATCATAAAGCGCCTGCCACTAAGATTTACGTACGATAACAACTACTTTAATGCGCGCTATCAGGGCATCCCTGTTGACGGATATACCGCTATTGTGGAGCGTATGCTTGAAGGCTGCAGGGTGTGCCTCAACGAGGATTATGATTATGTCAGAAAGAACGGCACATTAAAGGATGGTACTCCGGTAGAGTACGACAAGGTTCTTTATACAGGAGCAATAGATGAGTATTTTGACAGAAAGCTTGGAGCGCTCGAGTACAGAAGCGTCAGGTTTGAGACTGAGCGTCTGGAGGAAGAGAACCACCAGGGCAACGCAGTGGTCAACTATACGGCTGCGGATGTGCCGTATACAAGAATTATAGAGCATAAGCATTTCAATGACCCTGATGTACCGTTTACTATTATTTCCAGAGAGTACTCTGCGGAGTGGAAACCGGGTGACGAGCCATATTATCCCGTCAATGATGATAAGAACGGAGCACTGTACGAGAAATACAATGAACTTGCCCAAAATGAAGAGAATGTAATTTTCGGGGGCAGGCTCGGCGCTTATAAGTATTATGATATGGATAAGGTTATAGAGGAAGCATTGGACCTGTGCAGCAGGGAATTCTGACAGTTTTATGGAAAAAAGACGTTTTGAACAGTACCGCAGCCTGTATCGCAAGATTACCAATGTTTTGATGCTGGGCTCTATGGTAGTTATCTTTGCTATCATATGGTACGACGAACTAAACAGGATGGTAAGGCGCTTCGACCAAAAAGGTAACTGGCTGATTATTTTTCTTTACCTTGTCGGATTGTGGGTGTCTTTACATCTGTGGGGCGGCTTCAATATAGGCAGACATAAGCTTATTAATATTGTGAGTTCGCAGATACTTGCCGTTGTCACCGGCAATATATTCGGATTCCTGATAATATTGCTTACGGGTGGTAATATCCGAAAGATTTCGCCTATCCTCGGTCCTGTGGTAAGGGTGGCTTTGCTTCAGTTTGTGTTGGCGATAGGTCTTCCCATACTGTTGACTTATCTGTACAAAAAGCTTTTTCCGCCACTTAATCTTCTACAGATTTACGGCGATCATATCAATCAGTTGTCTGACAAGATCGGCATCAGAAAGGACAAATACAAGATTTGTGAGGAAATATCCATCCATGAACCCATGGAAAAGATAATAAAACTCATAGATGAGTATGATGCGGTTCTTCTGAACGATATCCCCAGCGCAAACAGAAGCTTTATCATCAAGTATTGCTTTGAAACATCTAAACGCTTGTATTACACACCCAAGATACCTGATATCATTGTACGCGGATCGGAGATTATAAATTATTTTGATTCTCCTATTTACCTGGCAAGAAATGCAGGTTTTTCCATTGATCAGAGGTTTATCAAAAGAGCCGGAGATATTTTGTTTGCACTTTTGGCGCTCATTATCACCTCGCCGTTTTTTTTGATTACGGCCATTGCTATTAAACTTGATGACGGAGGCCCTGTTTTCTACAAGCAGGAACGATGTACCATAGGAGGCAGCGTTTTCTGGATCTATAAGTTCCGGAGCATGATCCCGGATGCGGAGAAAGACCATGCGGTGCCTGCTGCAGCAGGAGATGACAGAGTTACCAGAGTAGGAAAGTTTATCAGGCGTTTCAGGATTGATGAGATTCCGCAGTTTCTGAATATACTTAAGGGCGATATGAGCCTTGTAGGTCCAAGACCTGAGAGACTCGAACATTACGAAAAATATTCGGATTCAATACCTGAGTTCACATTCAGGATGAAAATAAAAGGCGGCCTTACAGGTTATGCTCAGGTATATGGAAAGTACAATACCACGCCTTTGGATAAGCTGAAAATGGATCTGATGTATATTGTGGATCATTCG
>CAJOOT010000273.1 GCA_905236215.1 uncultured Eubacterium sp. | reverse complement strand
GTAGCAGTAGGTGCCGAGCCTCTTATCATCCCTATCCCGGGTGTTGAAAATGCCAGAGTGGCCACTTCGGTATACGGCGACGAAGAATCCGTAGGCAAGGAAGTAGTTGTAATAGGTGGCGGACAGGTGGGTTGCGAGACAGCTCTTCATCTGGCCAAAAAAGGCATCAAAGCCACAGTCGTAGAAATGCAGGCAGAGCTTGCTCCGGATGCTTCTACCACACACAGGGCAGAGCTTATGGTAGAGATTGATAACGAGCCGAACTTTGTAACCATCACAGGTGCAAGATGTAAGGCTGTAACCAAAGACTCCGTTACTTTTGAAAAAAACGGAACGGAAGAAACCATAAAAGCCGACACAGTCATCCTTTCGGCAGGCATGAAGGCCAGAACGGAAGAAGCAGATTCCTTCATCGGAAGTGCTCCCGAATTCTACGAAATTGGCGACTGCGTGAGAGCCCGCACCGTAGAACAGGCTACCAAAGAAGCATTTTACGCAGCAAACTCTCTCTGACAGGCAACAAAAGCACCTGCCTGCAAGGATTGCGGATATCTGCTTTATCCCCGACTTAGATAAATAGATTAAGAATAGAACGACCGGTATCCAATATCATCTGCTCTTAGTGGTATTTGGAACCGGTCGTCCTTTACTTGCAAAAATCAGTTTAAAGGAGTATAATATTACAAAATATTGTGTACAATTAAACCGCACTCAATCTATTTTATTTCTTATTAACCGGTGTTTTTTAGGAGTGATATATGAATCCTTCATTTGATTTACAGGAATATCTGACAAACGGAGTCGAAAAAGTGGTCGCCGGATCACTTCGTGCAACTATGAAAAATCCCAAAGAAAGTGCATTTATGGTAAAATTTGCCGCCGCATCCAAAAAAGCCACCAAAAAAAGAAAGGCTTTGAATACACAGGGCGAGCATATACCTCCTTTTCTCATTGCCAGCATTACCAGCAGTTGCAATCTGCATTGTGCGGGATGCTATTCGAGATGCAACAATGCTACTACAGACGATGATCCCGTCAGACAACTTAAAAGTGAGGAGTGGCTCGATATCTTCAAAGAAGCCGAAGAACTGGGTGTAAGCTTTATCCTTTTAGCCGGCGGAGAGCCCATGTTAAGACGCGACATCATCGAAGCCGCAGGCAGTATGAAAAATATTTTATTTCCCATATTCACAAACGGTACATACATGGACGAAAAATACATGAAGCTCTTTGATAAGTCAAGAAATCTTGTTCCCGTCATGAGTATTGAAGGCAACAAAGAAAGTACCGATTTGAGGCGTGGCGAAGGTATTTATGACAGACTTATCTCTAATATGGATGAGTTGAAACGCCGCGGACTTATCTTTGGAACATCAGTCACTGTTACCACCGAAAACTATGAAGATGTGGTCTCGGATTCCTTCATCGAATCACTGGCGGACAGAGGCTGCAAAGTAATAATATATGTAGAATTCGTTCCTGTGACCGACGAAGCAAAACATCTTGCCCCTACTGATAAAGAACGTGAATTTATGAAAAGCTCAATCGACATCCTTAGGGAAAAATATCCACAGATGCTCTTTGTATCATTCCCCGGGGATGAAAAGAGCTCAGGGGGATGTATAGCCGCAGGACGCGGGTTTTTCCATATAAATTCCCATGGTGGAGCAGAGCCGTGTCCGTTTTCGCCTTACTCCGATGTGAATGTCAGAGACACCTCCCTAAGAGAAGCTATGCACTCTAAGCTCTTTTCGATGCTTCGTGACGGAGATTACCTGATGGAAGATCATAACGGCGGCTGTATATTATATGAAAAGAAGGATCAGGTAGAGGCACTTCTTAATACGAAATGACAAAATCCGCATTGATTGACATACCCCGGCTATTTGGTTAAAATTGACCTATATTTTAATATTGCGCGGCTCTGACGGCGAGGGACTTTCCCGACCTGAAAGATCGTATTAAACTTCACAAATGTGTTGTCAGAGCTCGTCCGTAGTTTCGGATGAGTTTTTTGGTTTTAAAGGAGAAATGTAATGATAAAGATAGCTATCTACGGTAAAGGCGGTATTGGAAAATCCACCACCACCGCCAATCTCGCAGCTGCATTTTCCACTCTTGGAAAGCGTGTCATCCAGATAGGATGTGATCCTAAAGCGGATTCCACCATTAATCTTCTGGGAGGGAAGCCTCTTCTCCCGGTTATGAATTACATGCGCGAGAACGAAAACGAACCCGATGATATATCTATCATTTCAAAAGAAGGCTTTGGCGGAGTACTCTGCGTGGAAACCGGCGGCCCGACTCCGGGACTGGGCTGTGCGGGACGCGGTATTATTGCCACCTTCCGTCTGCTTGAAGATCTCGAGCTTTTTGAAAATTACAAACCCGACGTAGTCCTCTACGATGTGTTGGGAGACGTAGTCTGCGGCGGATTTGCCGCACCTATCAGAGAAGGCTTTGCGAATGATGTAATAGTTGTGACCTCCGGAGAAAAG
>CAJOOT010000272.1 GCA_905236215.1 uncultured Eubacterium sp. | reverse complement strand
CCTGAAAAACTTCCTATTGCGATTCAAAGGGAAGCATGATGTTGTTGAAATATGTAATCTCCTCGGGATTATCCGAATGTATCTCTACATCAATGGCCCCTGAAAGATCAAGTGAAAGCACACCCATAATGGATTTTGCGTTGACAACATATCTGCCCATTATAATATCAACATCACTTTCAAATTTATTGGCAGCCTCAACGAAATCTTTGACCCGCTCTACCTGGCTGAGATAAATGGTAATACGATTTCTCATAATATCGCTTCCTTTCCATAAAAACTTGATAAAAACTAAAAATGATTATAGCATATCCCCTCTAATATTATCAATCTCTTTGAGATATCTTGAAAGTGCATCCTTCCAATCCGGAAGTGGCGTAAATCCGTTCTTTTGAAGCTTGGATCTGTCAAGTCTTGAGTTGAAAGGACGCGCCGCCTTTGACAGACCATACTCTTCCGTACTTACCGGTATAACCTTTGTAGTGTATCCGGCCTGTTTAAAAATCTCTACCGTAAAGTCATACCACGAGATATAGCCGCCTTCATTGGTTGCATGATAATATCCATACTTTTCCGTAAGTGCCATATCCACAAGGAGTCTGGAAAGATCGTATGTATACGTGGGTGTACCTATCTGATCGTTTACAACCCTCACCTCGTCATGGGTCTTTCCCACATTAAGCATGGTCTTGATAAAATTCTTTCCGTTTACTCCGAATACCCATGCTATTCTAACGATGAAATACTTTTCAAGTGTATTGCTGACAGCCTGCTCTCCTTCAAGCTTTGTCCGCCCGTACATATTAAGGGGCTTGTATTCCTTACAATCAGGATCCCATGGTTTTTCTCCCTGACCGTCGAAAACATAATCCGTGCTTAAGTATATCATCTTGGCGTTGATCTTCAGGGCTGCGTTGGCAATGTTTTGAGTACCGCCGGCATTGACATCGCGCACCTTTTGCGCTTTATCGTCATCCTCTGCCATATCAACTGCAGTCCATGCTGCACAATGTACGATAACATCAGGCTTAAGCTCTTCCAATAACTTTTCAACAGCATCTGCGTCTGTTATATCAAGCTTTTGATATGGCATTTTAGTAACTGATGACCCGTCAGCATTACCCGAATAAGCCTCGGACACATCCGAGCCTATTCCCTCGTATCCCCTTTTATCAATCTCGTTCATAACATCATGACCGAGCTGACCGTTTACACCTGTTACAAAAAATCTCATAATTAAAGTCTCCGTTCAATAATGTAGTTACACAAGGAAAATTTTACGGCAATGATTTTTTTGTGTCAACTCCATAAAAAAATACATAACACGCTATATTTTATGTTATACTGAACCATATCAGGGGCAAAGGGGAGCCTTTGGTATTATGTAAACCATTTTTCAGGAGGTAGAATAATAATGCAATGTCCTTACCCAAATCTTTTAAAACCGCTTAAGATCGGAAAATTTATTTTCAAGAACAGGATGCAGTCATCGAATTCAATGCCCCATTTTTCACAGGGTCCCGAGGAATTCCCTGCCGCTCCGACGCTTTCTCATTTCATAGGAAGAAGCCGCACGGGTGCAGCTTTTGTAACCATTTGTGGAGTGGATGACAATCTCGATAATCCGCCGCTTCCGGCCACTTTGGATATGAGCCATTTTCCGGATTTTGATATGTACAACCCCAAATGCCAGAATTATATGACAGAGCTGGTAGAAGCCATGCATGCCGAAAACACACTGGTGTCGGGTTCTTTATTCTCTGCAAACAACAAGTTCCGCTATTTCGACGAAAACGGTAATCAGGAAATAATCAACCCCTACGAAGGAAATGAACACAAAATGGCACCTCCGGGAGCCATTGTTACCATAGACAATACAATCCCGGTCGAAACACTTAAAAAAATCGCAATCTCCTACGGACAGCGTACAAAACTCTATAAGATGCTGGGCTTTGATGCTGTCACCATTCATATGAGCTATCGCATGATGCTCATGAGTCAATTTCTCTCGCCCCTGTGCAACAAACGAACAGACGAATACGGCGGAGATCTAAAGGGACGTGCACATTTTGCTCTCGATATATTGAGCGAAGTAAAAAAAGCCGCCGGAAACGATATGCTCGTAGAAATTCAGTTTTCAGCATGTGAGCCCAAGGGTGGATATGATGTCAAAGAGGGTATAGAATTCCTCAAGCTGGCCGAACCATACATAGATATAGTACAGGTTCGTTCCCCGGGAGGTGACGAAAACCACCCGATTCCCTTTGAGCTGCAAAAAACCCCGTTTCTTGATATGGCATCACAAATAAAAGCTGCAGGTCTTGACATCTTGGTGAGCAATGTAGGCGGATACTTCGATCCGGAGCTTGCGGACAAAGCCATTGCCGAAGGCAAGGTAGATCTTATAGCCATGGCCAGAGCGTGGATTTCAAATCCGGACTATGGCGATATAATAGCTCAGGGCAGATCCGAAGATCTTGTTCCATGCCTAAGATGTAACAAATGCCACGGAAGAAGCCACGGTGATGTATTTACCACCACCTGTTCCGTCAATCCCAAATTTGGTTTGGAAGCCGTATCCGATTATATGGAAGTTCCTGCCGAAATAAAAAAGAAAGTAGCTGTTATAGGCGGCGGCCCCGGCGGCATGAAAAGCGCTATCTATCTTGCCGACAGAGGACATACCGTCACTATCTTTGAGGCCGAAAATGAACTTGGCGGAGCCATCAGACATTCCGACT
>CAJOOT010000271.1 GCA_905236215.1 uncultured Eubacterium sp. | reverse complement strand
TATTCTCCCCTGCCCTTCGTTTCGGAGGAAGACGCCCGCTGGGCGGTAGAGCATATCATGGAGCCTGTAGCCAAGGGGCTTGTTTCTGAGGGCATTCCGTTCCGCGGAGTACTTTACGGAGTCCTCATGAAGACTCCGGACGGCATCAAGGTGATAGAGTTCAACTGCCGCTTCGGCGACCCCGAAACCGAAGTTGTGCTGCCGCGCCTGGAGAGCGATTTCTACCTCATGGTTTCCGCCATAACCGACAGCACCGCAATGCCGGAGATCAAGTGGTCGGACGACGCCACGCTGGGATTCGTCATGGCCTCCGAAGGCTATCCGGGATCTTATGAGAAGGGTTTCCCCATCGAAGGACTTGAGAGTTTTGAGGGACAGACTGAGAAGTTCTGCTTCCATGCAGGTACGGCATTTGACAAAAACGGTAATATTGTGACAAACGGCGGTCGTGTACTCGGCATCACGGCTCTGGGAAAAGATATTGCCGATGCCAGAGAGAAGGCATACAAAGCTGCAGAGGAAGTAAGATTCGAGAACAAGTACTGCAGGAGTGATATTGCTGATATTTAACCGGCTTTGAAATGATGACGTTTGATTGTGGCTTTTTGAGAGAGAATATTAAATGAACATTATTGCTGTAGATGATGAGAAATTGGCATTGGAAGCAGTCATTTCGGCTACATCCAAGGTGGTGCCGGATGTTGAGGTGCATGGGTTCAGAAAAGCAACTGATGCGCTTAAGTATCTGTCGCATAAATCATGTGATATTGCATTTTTAGATATTGAAATGAGGGATATGAACGGAATGGAGATGGCGGAGCGCCTTGTTTCCGTCAATCCCAGAATCAATATCATATTTACTACGGGATACAGCGAATATGCAACTGATGCTTTTGAAATGCATGCCAGTGGCTATATCATGAAGCCTGTCACTCCCGAAAAGATAAAAAAAGAATTGGATTCTCTGAGATTCCCCATAGATCAGGAAGAAAAATTAATTTCGGTTCAGGCATTTGGGAATTTTGAGGTGTTCTACAAACAAAGACCGATTCATTTCCAATATCAGAAAACAAAAGAACTGTTGGCTTATCTGGTAGACAGAAACGGCGCACTTACTTCTAACAGAGAGATTATTTCTATTCTTTGGGAGGATGATGATGACGATGGCATCGATTCTCATCTGTCTTACTTCAAAAATTTAAGAAGCGATCTTTTTACTACGCTTGAATCCATCGGATGTTCTTCGGTGATTGTAAAAGGAAGGGGCGTGCTTGGTATTATGCCGTCTGCCATCAAATGTGATTATTATGACTATCTCGATGATCCTCATGGAAACAAGGCTCTTTTCCGCGGAGAGTATATGTCCCAGTATTCCTGGGGTGAATATACTCTGGGATCTCTGATATAATTATTATTCTGTCTCAGTTGGAGTAAGTTATGGATTTTTTGTCCGGATCTTCTACACGATTCGTCTTTCAGTTTGATTATCTGTTTGTTGCATTGGAAGCCTGGGGTGCTGTTTTTTCCTTGGTGGCAGGAACTGCCAGGTTTTTTAATTTTGGATATAAGACCAGAAGCGAACGGTATATGATTATGATCCTGTTTTCAAGCTTTCTTCTTATGATCAGCGATATCGTTTCCTGGCTCTTAAGGGGCGGAAATTTCGGAGTCAGCAGGGATCTTATGATCATCCCTTTATTTCTTACATACTTCTTTTCCTATCTGATAAGTCTTTTGTTTGTATTTTATATGTTCTGTTATGTGGAGCGACGTGGGATAAACATGTGGTTTTATTGGCTTGTTTTGATTCTTATCTCTTTTTGCGTTATTATGACTTTCATTTCTTTGGAGAATGGAGGTATGTTCTACGTTGACAGTTATAAGATGTATCAAAGGGGAAGATATTATAACCTTACTGAAAATCTCGCGATCATTGTCATGGTGTGTGTATTTGTTATTATCATCATGAACAGAAAGATTTTGGGAAGAGCACATACAAGAGCATTTCTTTTATATATTATATTCCCGGGTATCGGACTTTTGGGGGAATCACTTATCAGAGTTAACGTTTCGCTTTTCAATCTCGGTGTGGAGTTTGCGGTTCTTATTCTGTATTCCACCATGATATCGGAAAATCAGCATACGACTCTTATGCAGCAAAAGCTCATCATTATACAGAAAGAACAATTGATGGCACAGGAGCGGCAGTTGGGTGATATGCGTCTCCAGATAGTTTTTTCACAGGTTCAACCGCACTTTTTATATAACTGCCTGAATTCCATATATTTTCTCTGCGAGAAGGATCCTCAAAAAGCTCAGGAGGCCATTTCTAATTTCTCGGATTATCTTAGGATGAACATGGATGCATTGAGCAGTACCGAAAGTGTTCCTTTTAAACTTGAGCTTAAACATGTAGGGAACTATCTGCAACTTGAAAAGATGAGATATGAGGATGAGCTTAATGTGGAATATGATCTGGCTGAAAGGGACTTTGTGATTCCTGCCATCACATTACAACCTATAGTTGAGAATGCAGTCAAGCATGGAATTTCAAAATCTGAAAATGGTGGCAACATAAAGATTTCCACCATAAGGAATGATGAAGCAATAGAGATTTATATCGAAGATGACGGTGTGGGATTTGATGTAAGTGCTCTTGAACAAGAGAATACTGAAGATGAGAGGAGTCACATCGGTATCAGGAACGTTCGTGAAAGACTTAAGGTAATGTGTGGCGGGGATATGATTATTGATTCAAAACCCGGTGTAGGGACGAGAGTTACAATTGTTCTCCCTGTTAAAGATCAAAAGGGCAGAGATATTGAATTGTATTACTAGTGTAATAAATAACCGGACAACCGGGCTGATTGAGCCCGATTGCCCGGTTATTTTAACTCAGTCGGAGAAATCCCCCACCT
>CAJOOT010000270.1 GCA_905236215.1 uncultured Eubacterium sp. | reverse complement strand
AAAAACATACTCAACAACATATACATTGGCATTGATGCATCGGGACTTCATTTTTCTATGAAGGATACCGCATCTTTGGGAATGACCAACGGTACGGTTATTGTTAACGGTCCGCAGGGAGCTGTAGGTATAGACAAGATTTCTACCTTTGTGGCAGGTTTTGTTCTCATCCTTGTGGTGCTTTTTATCACATTGAACCTGGTAAACTCACGTACAGGTCGTGCAGTTATGGCTATCCGCGACAATCGTATTGCAGCAGAGGCCACCGGTATCAACGTTACAAAATATAAGATGATGGCATTCGTGACATCGGCAGCTCTTGCAGGTATGGCGGGTGCGCTTTATGCAATGAACTACTCGACAATAGTACCAAAGAAGTTCGATTTCAATACGTCAATCCTGATCCTTGTATTCGTGGTATTGGGAGGTATCGGCAACATTCGTGGCAGTATCATAGCAGCAACTGTCCTTACGCTGCTTCCCGAGCTTCTTCGTGCATTCTCCGATTATCGTATGCTTATCTACGCTATCGTGCTCATCTTTGTTATGATAGCCACAAACAATCCTGTCATGCGTAACAGGATTACGCTGCTTTTTGATAAGTTCAGACGAAAGCACAAGGAAAGAAAGGAGGGACAGACGCTATGACGGATATAGAAAACAAAGACTACAAAAAACCCAAAATGGTGCCTTACCCTTCAGATTCTATCGTTCCGGAGCAGGATGCGGATAAGATGCCGGTGCTTGAAGCAAGACATCTGGGAATAGACTTTGGCGGCCTTACGGCTGTTGATGATTTCAATATGATGATAGGACGCACGGAGATAGCCGGACTTATAGGCCCAAACGGTGCAGGAAAGACTACCGTATTCAACCTTCTCACCAAGGTATATCAGCCCACACGCGGCACAATTCTTTTAAACGGAGAAGATACCGCCGGCATGAACACAGTCAAGGTGAACAAGGCGGGAATAGCCCGTACATTCCAGAACATCAGGCTTTTTTCCGAACTGTCTGTTGAGGATAATGTCAAGATTGGTTTACATAATCAAATAAAGTGTGGTTACATCTCTGATATCCTCAGGCTTCCGAGATATTTTAGGGTTGAGCGTGAATTTCATGAGAGAGCCATGGACCTGCTTGATATCTTTGATATGCAGCAGTATGCCGGAGACAGAGCCGGGTCTCTGCCTTACGGAGCGCAGAGAAGACTTGAGATAGTGAGAGCTCTTGCCACAAACCCCAGCCTTCTTCTTCTTGACGAACCGGCTGCAGGCATGAATCCGTCAGAGACAGCTGAGCTTATGGATAACATACGCAAGATTCGCGACGAGTTTCATATAGCAATACTTCTTATTGAACATGATATGTCTCTGGTTATGGGTATCTGCGAAGGTATTGCCGTGCTGAACTACGGAAAGATTATTGCCAAGGGTACGGCGGAAGAGATTCAGAACAATCCGCAGGTCATTGAGGCTTACCTCGGCAAGAGCACAAAGGAGGGAGCCTGATACTATGTCAATGTTATCTGTAGAAAACTTACATGTATATTACGGCAGCATTCACGCAATCAAGGGCATTTCCTTTGATGTTGAGGAAGGTGAGATTGTTACCTTGATAGGAGCCAATGGTGCGGGAAAATCCACTACGCTTAATACGGTGAGTGGTCTTATCAAACCACGTGAAGGAAAAATCACCTTCGAGGGTCAGGATATCACTGCATTGCCGGCACACAAGCTTTTGAAGCATGGAGTTGCCATGTGTCCTGAAGGTCGAAGGATATTCCTGCAGATGAGTGTTCAGGAAAACCTGGATATGGGTGGATTTACCAGAAGCGCGGCGGAGAATGCAGAAGTACTCGAAGCTATATTTGAGCAGTTTCCCAGACTTAAAGAGCGTCGACGCCAGGTGGCGGGTACTCTTTCAGGAGGGGAGCAGCAGATGCTTGCCATGGGAAGAGCCATCATGTCCAGACCTCGCCTTTTGATGCTGGATGAGCCTTCGATGGGATTGTCACCTATTCTGGTGGAGCTGATTTTTGATATTATCAAAGAACTTAACGATCGTGGAACCACTATACTTCTTGTGGAGCAAAATGCACAGGCGGCACTGTCTATAGCAGACAGGGCTTATGTGCTTGAGACCGGAAAAATTTCAATGCAGGGTGATGCCACTGAACTCCTCCATGATGAGAGAGTAAGGATGGCATACCTTGGAGGATAAAGCAGACTTGTGATCGGCGCAGGGTAAAACCTGCGCCGAATTTTTT
>CAJOOT010000269.1 GCA_905236215.1 uncultured Eubacterium sp. | reverse complement strand
TAAGTGCTGAAGCACTAAGTGAAATATGTGTGCGCTGAGCGTAAGAAAACATACAGCAAGAAATACAACAAAGGCAGCATGGGAGATGACTGAGATGTTCCACCTTGAGGCTATCCGCCTTATCTCAAAGAATCTTCGCGGCGCTGTAGAGAATACAAAAGAGGGCAGAGAGGGAATGGCTCTCGGTCAGTATATCGCAGCAATGGGCGTAGAAGGTGTTGACAGCATGTCTCAGGATGAGTATCGTGATGCAGCGATCAACGCAGTTAAGAAGCTTTCAGAGGATGTTGGTATTCCGAAGACTCTCGACCAGATCAAGGAAGAAGACCTTGATTAGCTTGCAACAGACGCTCTTAATGATGCATGCTATCCCGGAAACCCGAGAGAGGCAACAAAAGAGCAGGTTATTGAAATGTTCCGTATGTTAATGGCATAAGAGAAAGATAAGAAAAGAACCACCCCCAACGTTAGAACGGTGTGGTTCTTTTTTCCGTTTGCCGGACGACTCATTCTGTGATACCGATGATACAACTTTTCCTGCAGAAGCATATTCCATAAGAAACTGAGCCGATGTAGCCGTCTTCGAGGACGCCTTCGGCATATTTCTTTTCTTTTATCTGATCAAAGGCTTCCTTCAGTCCGGTATCCATTTCGTTGAATTTCTTCCTGACTTTAAGTTCGAAAATGAGAGCAGGATCTTTAGGTGCATCAGGATAAAGGATTATATCCGGACGCCCGTCACCTGCTTCACGGTTGGACTTTACGGAATATCCCGGAATACCGTAGAGGAGAGAAAGCAACAGTCCGTGATAAAAGCTTTCGGCACAGTCAAAGGTGCTTATGCTTTTTTTCATAAGTTCTGTCAAAAAGTTTTCCATAGTCCCCGTATCTCTGTTTATGACAGCCTGACGGAAATCATTCTGGTCTGTCTGCCTCACAATTTCTTCAAACCAATGGGATATTTGGTGACTGTAGATGCCTCTGATCTCCCTGTTTGGTATGCACATTGTTAGATATACATCATCTGAAACAGCCCTTTCAGATACTTTTCTCATATAACCCGTGAAAAATAGGAAGTTCCAAAGATTATCAGGTTCGGTATGTATATCATCATACGTGATATCCTCATGGATACGTTTTTCTACTGTGCCGCCATTTATCAATATATCAAGTTCTTTCCTTGTATTCTCATCAGCATCGCGGATCATGTCTTTGATTATTGTGTTTGAAGATGTGTTTGACCAATATGGTTCGGGAAGGAATCCTGGCTGCTTTAGCTGGCTCTGGATATATTTAATAACGCTCCATGGATTGTAGATTTCAGTGTTTCCAAAAAGATAGCCATCATACCATTCCCTGATAATGTCTGACTTATTGGAAAGCCCATAATAGTCAAGCATCTCCGAAACATCATTTTGAGTAAAACCGAAATACTCTTCAAATCCGTTATTTCTTATAGAACTTACATCTAAATTATTGAGTCCTGTAAATATACTTTCCTTACTGATTCGCAAGCATCCGGTAATAACTGCACGCTCAAGTGAATCATTGGTCTTTAGGGCTGATTCAAAAAGTGACCGGATGAAATCAACCATTTCCTTATAAAAACCATTATAATAAGCAGTCTCTAAGGGAACATCATATTCGTCGAGCAGAATTATTGTCTTTTTACCATGATGTTTTTCGAGAAGTTGGGAGAGAATTTTTAAGGAGTTGAAATATTTTCCGCATTCTTTAGAAAAGGCCTTATTATATTCTGTATCATTACTGATATTCCTGCTTTCTTCTTCCCATATTGATCTGCCTCTGTATAATCTATTAAAAATATCTATGTCTTCAGCGCTTAAAACGGTTGAATTCATTAGATAAGAATGCCTGTCAAATTCGTCGATTATGTTATCGCGCAGAGCAAAAAAAGAGTTATAAAAATCAAGCTTTTTTGCGGACTTCAAGGAAAGCATTATAACAGGATACTGCCCCATTCTTGAGAGAATATCCTCACCGCATTGCATTATTTTCTTATCATTAAAATATGGCTTTTTATCAATAACTGTTCCATCTCT
Source organism: uncultured Eubacterium sp. (assembly GCA_905236215.1). GTDB lineage: Bacteria > Bacillota > Clostridia > Lachnospirales > Lachnospiraceae > RUG14243. The sequence continues at coordinate 238 of CAJOOT010000269.1, read as the reverse complement.
GTCATATTCAAGTTCAAAGAATGTCCGAAGCATTGAAAGCGAAAGTGTCTTTCCAAAACGCCTTGGACGGGTGAGGAGAGTGACCATCCCGCCTTTGTTAATAATATCTTTTATTAGAAGCGTCTTATCAACATAGTAGCATCCGTCATCTATGATTCGTTTATAGTTTTCATATCCAATTCCGACTTTAAGCATGGTGAGATTCCTCCCTATATTCTAAGTTTAGTCGAAACAGGGG
>CAJOOT010000268.1 GCA_905236215.1 uncultured Eubacterium sp. | reverse complement strand
GGGATTGATGAGGAACTTATTGGTTCTCTTGAAGATACACTTATCAGTATCAATGAGGAATTAAGAAAGCTTAATACACATACTCAAAAGGCCGAACAGATGGAAGATTTCCAAAAACAGGCTGAATATTATGAGCAAAAGGTTCTTAAGGATATGGAGACGCTTCGCGGATTTACGGACAAGGCAGAAAGCCTGATTCCGGATCAATATCTTCCATATCCGACATACGGACAATTATTATTTTCGCTGAGGTAATATATCATGAATAACAGAATGTATGATTACAGACAACTTCAACAGGACAGGGATGCATGCGGAATCGGAGCCGTCGTCAATATTGACGGCTCCCTTTCTCACGCTGTGGTGGATGACGCACTGAAGATAGTAGAGAAACTGGAACACAGAGCCGGAAAAGATGCTACAGGAGAAGTGGGAGACGGTGTTGGTATACTGACACACATCTCTCACGATTTTTTCTCTAAATATGCAAAGAATCAGGACTTCGAGTTGGGCACTGCCGGTGAATATGCCGTAGGTATGATATTTTTCCCACAGGATAATATGAAAAGAACCTTCGCTATACGTATGCTCGAAGTGATCCTTAAAAAACAGGGCATGAATGTAATACATTGGCGTAAAGTTTCCACAAACCCCAAGGTTCTCGGAAAGGCTGCTGTAGATTGCATGCCTTGCATTATGCAGTGCTTTATCCCAAAACCGGATTCTACCGAAAAGGGAATAGATTTTGAAAGAAAACTGTATCTTGCCCGACGCGAATTTGAGCAAAGCTCGGAAGATACCTATATATGTTCTCTTTCGTCCAAGACCATTGTCTACAAGGGAATGTTCCTTGTGGGACAGCTCCGCACGTTCTACAACGATCTTGAGGATAAGTCCTACAAGGCATCTATAGCCATAGTTCATTCCAGATTCTCTACAAACACCACGCCTTCATGGGAAAGAGCACATCCGTATCGAATGATAGCACACAACGGAGAAATTAATACTATCCGGGGTAATATCGATCGTATGCTCGCCAGAGAAGAAACCATACATTCAACTGTATTTGAGGGCGACGAAGACAAGATCTATCCGGTAATTTCAAAACTCGGATCTGATTCTGCCATCCTTGATAACACATTGGAATTTCTTTATATGAACGGAGTCCCCATTCCTCTTGCCATGATGATGACCATTCCGGAGCCATGGAAACACAATGATTTCATGAGCCGTGAAAAGAAGGATTTTTATCACTATTGGGCTACCATGATGGAACCCTGGGACGGACCTGCGGCAATATTGTTTACAGACGGAGAGATATTTGGAGCTACTCTTGACAGAAACGGACTTCGTCCGTCCAGATATTATGTAACCGATGATAAGAGACTTATCCTTTCATCCGAGGTGGGTGTCCTTGATATAGAGCCGGAGCATATAGTTGAAAAGTCCAGATTAAGACCCGGAAAGATTCTTCTTGTTGATACCCAAAAGGGTAAGGTTATATCTGATGAAGAATGTAAAAAAGCCTTTACAGATGCCCGACCTTACGGAGAATGGCTGGATTCAAATCTTGTGCACTTAAAAGATCTTGAAATACCCAATAAGAAGGTCGAAGTTCATTCCGATGAAGTCCGCAATAAGCTTTATAAGGCATTTGGCTACAGCTTTGAAGACGTAAAAGACCTTATCCTTCCGATGGCGCGTGATGGAGTGGAGCCTACCATGTCGATGGGACACGATGTTCCCATTGCGATGCTTTCGGAATGTCATCAGAGTGTATTTCATTACTTCAAGCAACTTTTTGCCCAAGTTACAAACCCGCCTATAGATTCTCTTCGCGAGAAAGTAGTTACGGATACAACGGTATATATTGGATCTGATGGTGATATTTTGAGCCAGAAGCCTCAAAACTGTCGTGTTCTGGAGGTGGATAATCCGATTCTTACCGGTGTGGATCTTATCAAGATAAAGTCACTTGACAAGCCCGGATTCCATGCGGATACGGTATCAATGCTTTATTACAAGAATACATCCCTTGAACATGCATTATCACAGCTTAATATTCTGGTGGACAGAAGTGTTGCCCTGGGCAACAACATTATCATTCTTTCCGACAGAGGTGTGGATGAGAACCATGTGGCCATTCCGTCGCTTTTGGCAGTTTCATCTGTGGAACAGCACCTGGTACAAACCAGAAAACGTACAACCGTATCCATTGTAATGGAAACTGCGGAAGCAAGAGATGTGCATCAGATGGCAATGCTTTTGGGCTTTGGCGCAAGGGCTGTAAATCCCTACCTTGCCCAGGAATGTATAGCTGCTCTTATAGACAAAAAAATACTTGATAAGGATTATCATACTGCTATAGACGACTACAATGAGGCGCTGCTTTCGGGAGTAGTCAAGATATCTGCCAAGATGGGTATTTCCACGCTTCAGTCATATCAGTCTGCCCGCATATTCGAGGCAGTGGGAATTTCAAAAGAAGTAGCTGACAGGTACTTCATGGGTACAGTCAGCAGAATAGGCGGCATTGGACTTGAACAGATAGAAGAAGATATAGCCTATCGTCATGATAAGGCTTTTGATCCGCTGGGGTTAGGACTTGATGAGAGTCTTGATGCAGTAGGTTTCCATGCATTGAGAAGTGGCGAGGGAAAAGAAGATCATCTTTATTCTCCGGAAGCCATCATCACTCTTCAGCAGGCGGTGCGCAGCGGAGATTATGACAAATTCAAGCAATATACGGACATGGTAGACAATCCAAAACGTCCGCATACCATAAGGGCACTACTGGAATTTGCACCTAAAAACAAACCGATACCCATTGAGAATGTTGAGAGCGAAAAAGAGATTGTAAAGCGCTTTCAAACCGGGGCTATGTCATATGGTTCGCTTTCGTATGAAGCACATACCACATTGGCAAAAGCAATGAATGCTCTGGGGGGAAAGTCCAATACCGGAGAAGGCGGAGAAGCGGTTGAGCGCTTTGGAACCGATATGAACAGTGCCGTCAAGCAGGTGGCTTCGGGGCGTTTTGGTGTGACTGCTTCTTATCTTGAAAGCGCAAAGGAAATTCAGATAAAGATGGCGCAGGGAGCAAAGCCCGGAGAAGGTGGACATCTTCCCGGCAAGAAGGT
>CAJOOT010000267.1 GCA_905236215.1 uncultured Eubacterium sp. | reverse complement strand
TCGCGGACGGGCTCTTTTTTAAGGTCAAAATAGAAAAGAGAGATTGTAGTCTGCATATATGGCATCACCCATAGGAGCAGGATACCGAATGTAAATATGCTGAGTATTATCCAGCCTATGAATGAAAGAATCAGCACAAAAAGATCAAGCCTATGACCTTTTGTAAGTGATCTCGAAGCTTTGAGTGCTTCAATAACTCTCATATCGGGATTGTCTATCAGGATGTAGGTGGTAAGCTCATACATCAGGCTTATCCATAAGGAAAAAACATAACCAATCATCGAAAGCAGAAAGCCCAGCATGAACATGGGGATCATACCGAGGATGAGATTGGTCATATTCAAGGCGTCCGAATAAGAAATACCGTTTAAGAAGAGTTCCTCATTTGAGTAGCTTAAAGAGGAATAGGTTGCGAGTTTGTATATAAGTTCATAAGGTATCGCCGAAATCATGACGATGATGCCGGGAAGAGCCGGCAGCGACGTGAGTATACTTACAAGGAATCCCGAGCCTATGTATCTGTCGGGTCTGTCAGTGAACATGTAGAAGACATTTCCGACCGAAATATTTTGCCTGCGGCTTACTTTTAATACCATACCTGTCACTCCGGCATAGAATACATATGAAAGAAGCGAAATGGCTATCACGGCTATCAGGTAGATAAAGACCGACACAATATTGTTGGGGTTTATCACCATTTGGAAAACGGATATGGCCACAGAGGGGATCAGTGTGGAAATAAGGACGGCTAAAGCCATTGTTCCCGATTTTCCGATAAGTAGTTCTTTTGCTTTTGCTTTGAGCTGTGATATTGAATGATTAAACTGCATAGCGCACCTCTTGATTTGTTTTGAATTCGCATTGGATTATAGCATTTTTTAAACGTTTATACAATAACGGCGGCCAACTGTGATATAATGATAAGAGTTTTTGTGAGAGGAATAAAAGATGCCGGAAAGACTTTATACATCTGAAGAAGAAAAGGCTACCTTTGAACTTGGAAAACGACTCGGCCGGAGTGCAAAGCCGGGTCTTATAGTTACGCTCGACGGAGACCTTGGTACGGGAAAGACCGTATTTGCCAAAGGAGTGGCTGTTGGACTGGGTATTTCGGATGATGTGGTAAGCCCTACTTTTACTATTCTTAAAGTCTATGAGAGCGGAAGAATTCCTCTCTATCATTTCGATGTGTACAGGATAGCGGATTCGGACGAGATGGATGAGCTTGGATACGAAGAGTATTTTTTCGGAGATGGAGTTACTCTTGTAGAGTGGAGCAGGCTTATCGAAGAAATCATACCGGAAGACGCAATCCGTATCACCATGGAAAAAGATTTGGAAAAAGGTTTCGATCACAGAAGAATCACGGTCGCAGGGCCGGATGAGACAGATTTATGAAGATATTGGCAATAGACAGCTCGGGAGTGACGGCGTCGGTCGCAGTCATCGAGGATGATATTTTAAAAGCCGAATATACGGTAGATTACAAGAAAACACATTCGCAGACCTTGCTTCCCATGATAGCAGAGATAGCAAGAATGACGGATACAGACATAAAGGAGCTTGATGCGATAGCTGTCGCAGCAGGACCGGGTTCATTTACCGGACTTCGTATTGGAGCGGCCACGGCCAAGGGAATAGCTTTTGTGGCGGATATACCGATTATACCTGTACCTACGGTAGACGCGCTCGCATATTGCCTTGTGGGTAATGAAGGTATTATCTGCCCTCTTATGAATGCTCGTCGAAAGGAAGCATATACGGGTATCTATCGCTTTGAGGGGGATCGTATGATTACATTAAAAGAGCAATGTGTTCTTCCGCTTTCCGAGATACTGCCTTCAGTCAACGAATACGGGGAAAGGGTTATGTTTCTCGGAGATGGTATCCCGGAATTTATGTCAACCATAAAAGAAAGGGTTAAAGTTCCGTATTATTTTGCACCTCCTCATCTTGCCAGGCAGAGAGCCGGAGCTGTGGGAACTCTCGGGCAGAAGTTATTTGAAGAAGGAAAAGCGGTTTCCGTCGGAGAATTTAAACCCGTATACCTAAGACTCTCCCAGGCGGAACGTGAACGCCTCGAAAAGGAAAATGGTGAGAGTATGACGGATTTTAGAGGAAAACATCTGTGATACGCCGGATGAGAACGGATGATGTGCCTCAAGTGGCGGAAATAGAAAAAGCTTCGTTTTCAAGACCGTGGAAGAAAGAAGATTTTCTGGACAGCCTTAAGCTTTCGGAATGTATATTCCTTGTCAGTGAAGACGATGATACCGGCAGGATATCCGGATATGCAGGGTTTTATATGGCTGCCGAAGAAGGGGAAATCACCAATGTGGCGACAACGCCTTGTTTTAGGAGATGCGGTATCGGAAGAGAACTTGTGACAGGCATCTTTGATTGTGCCCGTTCATGCGGTATCACGCGGATATTCCTGGAGGTCAGGGAATCCAATAAGCCGGCTTTTAACCTCTATCAAAAAACAGGCTTTGTGCCCGTTGCAAAAAGACCCCGGTTTTATTCAGACCCTGTAGAAGATGCAATCCTTATGGAGAAAGATTTAAATGCTTGATGTTTGTTTGCTTGGTACGGGCGGCATGATGCCGCTTCCGTACAGGTGGCTTACCTCGCTGTATGTCAGGTACAATGGCCACGGAATACTGATAGATTGCGGAGAAGGCACCCAAATTGCAATGAATCGGGTGGGGCTGTCGCCCAAACCCATAGATATGATCTGTTTTACACATTATCATGCTGATCATATCAGCGGTCTGCCGGGACTTCTCCTTGCCATGGGCAATGCTGATCGCAGCGAGCCGGTTCGTATGGTTGGCCCGAAAGGTCTTACCAGAGTGGTACAGTCTTTGAGAGTTATTGCCCCGGAGCTTCCTTTTGATCTTGAATTCCATGAAATTTCCGATGCGGTTGAGGATTATAAATTGGAAGAGCTTAAGATCAGAACATTTCATGTGAAGCACAATGTTACCTGCTACGGATACTCAATGTCGCTTCCGCGGGCGGGAAAGTTTGATGTGGACAGAGCTCGTGCGGAGGATATTCCGCAGAAATTCTGGAGCAGGCTGCAGCATGGAGAAATCATAGAGCATGAGGGCAGGACATTTAAGCCCGAAATGGTATTGGGCCCCGAAAGAAAGGGAATCAAGCTTACATATACCACGGATACCAGGCCTACCCAAAGGATTTGCGATGAGGCTTTTGGCTCTGACCTTTTTATCTGCGAGGGCATGTACGGAGAAAAGGAAAAGATTGAAAAGGCAAGGCAGTACAAGCATATGACAATGTACGAGGCGGCGCATCTGGCACAAAAGGCAGAAGTAAGACAGATGTGGCTAACTCATTACAGTCCGTCGCTAAACCATCCGGAACATTATATGAATGCGGTCAAAAAAATATTTCCGGCTGCTAAAGCAGCCGTGGATGGAGAAAGTATCACGCTTGGGTTTGAGGAGGATTGATGTCTTATGACCAAAAAGCTTTTAATTACCGTTATAGTGGTAGCAGCTCTTGTGGCCGCTATCGTTGGTACAGTCTTTTATATATTCATCACACGTCCATCGGATCCTACGGAGGGAATAGAACTTACTGAGGTGGATGAGCTTGTTACCATGGATATAGAAAATGATTATCCTTCTTCTGTGCGTGCCGTGACCAACCTCTGGAGTCGTTTTATGACCTGTCTTTACAATGAAGAGTACACGGACGAAGAGTATGAGAAGATGATCATGAATATGCGTCATCTCATGGATTCGGATCTTCAGAAACAGAATCCCGAGGAGACGTATATTTCTGCCATGAAGGCGGATATAGAAGACTACAGGAGCAAAAACTGGACTATCTCCAATTATACCATTCCGGATACAGATGATGTTACGTACAAGGAAATAGACGGGGTTGACATGGCTTTGCTTACGGTGTCGTATTTTGTCAAGCAGGATACGGCCTACGCCAAAAGTTACCAGAATTATGTTCTCAAGAAGAACAGTGACGGATTGTGGAAGATATACGGATATTCTCTGAAGGAGACGGTTCAGACAGATTCCGATGGAAAAGAGTTGGAGCAGTGATGGAAGAGACAGTCAGGATATTGGCAATAGAATCATCATGTGATGAAACGGCGGCGGCCGTCATTGAAAACGGAAGGAAAGTTCTTTCCAATGTCATACATTCACAGATAGATCTACATACAGTATACGGTGGTGTGGTGCCGGAGATAGCTTCGCGTGCCCATATAGAAAAGATAGATGTGGTGGTGGAAAGAGCTCTTAGGGAAGCGGAAGTTACCGGTGATGATCTTTCGGCCGTGGCTGTAACCTATGGTCCGGGGCTTGTTGGTGCTCTCCTTGTGGGGGTGTCCTTTGCAAAAGCGTACAGCTTTGCGGCAGGTCTTCCTTTGGTCGGAGTCAATCACATAAGCGGTCATATATGCGCCAATTATATTGAATACGAAGAGCTTGAGCCCACCTTCGGCTGCCT